>NZ_JAKZKV010000035.1 GCF_022808675.1 Parabacteroides sp. FAFU027 | reverse complement strand
CTCTATAAGTCCCCTTTAGATAATGTCATATGACAATACAAGGGGTAAGTAAGAAATTTATAGATCATTGACATTATTGTTTATTATAGATTGATATTCCTGGATTACGCGTTTTGCGATGTTCGTAGTAATATGGATGAAATCAATGTCTTTGCCATCGTCAAATAAAGTTTTGACACGGTGGTAATCTTTGATATAGTGATCAACTGCTTTCTGAGAGTGATTTGTCTCTCTGGCAACAATGTTGGTCGGTTTCTTTTCCACGACATGCTTATAGACAATTTGAGTCTTGTGTGTAATGGTAGAGCCCATATCATGTATTACTCCGGTATGAGGAAGTACAACATTGTTTTCTTTCTCATATTCTGCTCTTTGCGTTGACAACAACGGTGCTGTGGTGCTTAAAATCAGACTGAGATCTCTCATAGAAAGAATACCACCCTGGGCATACGCTTCTTTAATTAGCCATGCTATAACTTGTTTGCGTATTTCTTTGATTGGTGATTGTTTCTCAAAAAGTTTTATGTCTTCATTATGTACCAAAGTCAGAATCACCGGTTTATACCTGCGATTGGAAGAATCGGCCCTGGTGAATTTATCTAAAGCATTCCATAGCATTTGTCCGTGCTTTAAGCCGGAGGTTTGCTTTACATTTTGCTCAAATAGCTCAATCAGGGCATCAGCGATATTTTCCCTGACAACAGGGCCAAAGAAACCGGAGAACTCCCGGGCAAAGAAATTGACAATTGCGGGTTTAAGAAAGCGATCATGCGCAGTATGATACTTTCGTATCCCATCTGGTTTTCTAATCATTTGGAAGGAATCATTTAAAGTTGGACTTGAGTTTTTTTTAGCAGTTCATCCAATTCTTTCCTACGATGCTCAACGATCTCCAGATTCTGGTACAGGTCGTAATACTGCTGAGCCAGGCTGACAGAGATTTTGACCAAAAAAGCAATGGTCTTGATCTCATGGTTGTCTTTGGCCAGACAGACTACCCGACGAAATTTGTCTACGTAATTGGCTACAGCCTCTACGCTGTGGCTAGTTTGACGGGCAATCTCGGAATACTCCTTACCCAAAAGCCAGTGTTTGACAATCAACTCTCTATGCGTGATAGCTTTGCCCATATCTTTGATAGTAGAGCGTAAAGGCAAGACTATATCTTGTTGCTTTAACGCCTTAATATCGCGATTAATGGTACTCTCACCGCAGTTGAGTAACCTGTTCGCCAGGTCTTCGACAGTTAGTAATCCACCTTGTTGGAAAGCTTCGTTGCAGATGCGGATAAGACGATGTTGCCGGAGGGCAATTACACCGTTCTTTTCACGAACCAGAAGATCTTCTTCCCCCGAATCAAGGGTGAGCATTACGGTCTTCATCTGACATTCAGATAGCCTTTTCTTTGGTGAGTTTTCAATTCCAACAACTTCAAAGCAGATCTGTCCCGGTTTCATACTGGCTTGGTTGTCAAAAAAGGGTTGGTACGTTTTGTAAACCACATTCAGGATGGCTTTGGCCTCAAACATAGAGCAGTTCATGCCAGCTTGAAGTTCATTAATGAATTGCGTATCTAACTGTTTTTGCTTTAGACGATCCCATTTCTGGAGAGCTGAATTGTTAATCATAATCGTAGGATTAATAAACAAAACTTCTTAGCAGCAGCCTCACTCCGTTCAGGCTTCGCTACGCTCCGCCTTCACTTCGTGAGGCTGCTGCTAAGATTCCAAATATCATCTATTATAACAATAATTTCAAAGAACTTATCTTCTAT
>NZ_JAKZKV010000034.1 GCF_022808675.1 Parabacteroides sp. FAFU027 | reverse complement strand
ACAGCCACGACTGGAACTATGTCTATACGATTGCTCAACCGGACTTTACGTTGCCAGCCAACGGTTCTGATACCGTCAATTGTCCGGCAGACGCCGTTCGTCCGACCGCTCCGGAAATCAAGGACGCATGTGACAATATCCTGATCCCAACCGTAAGCGAACCAAGTCTGATCAGCTGCGACGGCAGTATGACTTATGTCTTTACCTACAAAGATTGCAGCGGTCACATCCACGCCTGGAGCTATGTTTATACAATAGCCCAACCGGACTTCACGTTGCCGGCCAATGGAGATTCCACCGTCAATTGTCCGGCAGACGCCGTTCGTCCGACCGCACCTGTAGTGAAAGATGCTTGTGGAAATATCCTGACCCCAATCGTCACCGAACCAAGTCTGATCAGTTGCGACGGCAGTATGACTTATGTCTTTACGTACCAGGATTGCAGCGGTCACAGCCACGACTGGAGCTATGTCTATACAATTGCTCAACCGGACTTCACGTTACCAGCCAACGTTTCTGATACCGTCAATTGTCCGGCAGATGCAGTCCAACCGACCGCACCGGTAGTCAAGGATGCTTGTGGAAATATTTTAGTACCAACCATTACCGAACCAAGTCTGGTCAGCTGCGACGGCAATATGACTTACGTCTTTACCTATAATGACTGTTCAGGTCACACTCACGACTGGAAATACGTTTACACGATTGCTCAACCGGACTTTATGTTGCCAGCCAACGGTTCTGATACGGTTAATTGTCCGGCAGACGCCGTTCGTCCGACCGCACCTGTAGTCAAAGATGCTTGTGGTAATATACTTACACCAACCATTACCGAACCAAGTCTGGTCAGCTGCGACGGCAATATGACTTACGTCTTTACCTATAATGACTGTTCAGGTCACACTCACGACTGGAAATACGTTTACACGATAGCTCAACCGGACTTCACGTTACCGGCCAGTGGAGATTCCACCGTCAATTGTCCGGCAGATGCCGTTCGTCCGACAGCTCCTGTAGTGAAAGACGCTTGTGGAAATATCCTGACCCCAACCATAACCGAACCAACGCTAATCAGCTGCGAAGGCAATATGACTTATGTCTTTACCTACAAAGATTGCAGCGGTCACATCCACGACTGGAGCTATGTTTATACAATTGCACAACCGGACTTCAATGTTCCGGCAGATGGAGGCAGTACGGTTAATTGTCCTGCAGATGCAGTAAAACCAACTGCACCAACGGTAACAGATAATTGCGGCAATGCTATTGTTCCGACGCTGACAAGCACTCCAAGCCCGCTTACTTGTGACGGCAATATGACCTACGTCTTTACGTACAAAGATTGCAGTGGTCACAGCCACGACTGGAACTATGTCTATACGATTGCTCAACCGGACTTTACGTTGCCAGCCAACGGTTCTGATACCGTCAATTGTCCGGCAGACGCCGTTCGTCCGACCGCTCCGGAAATCAAGGACGCTTGTGGAAATATCCTGACTCCAACAGTAACCGAACCAAGTCTGATCAGTTGTGACGGCAGTATGACCTACGTCTTTACGTACAAAGATTGCAGTGGTCACAGCCACGACTGGAACTATGTCTATACGATTGCTCAACCGGACTTTACGTTGCCAGCCAACGGTTCTGATACCGTCAATTGTCCGGCAGACGCCGTTCGTCCGACCGCTCCGGAAATCAAGGACGCTTGTGGAAATATCCTGACTCCAACAGTAACCGAACCAAGTCTGATCAGTTGTGACGGCAGTATGACTTATG
>NZ_JAKZKV010000033.1 GCF_022808675.1 Parabacteroides sp. FAFU027 | reverse complement strand
CAAATATCACTTACAGTGTAGGAGGTGGTGCAACCGGAGCAACCGTGACAGGACTACCATCTGGCGTAACCGGTACTTTTAGTGGCAGCACCTTCACGATCAGTGGCACCCCGACTGCATCCGGAACATTCAACTACAGCGTAACCACGACAGGCAATAGTTGCGTGGTGGCAACAGCCAATGGCACACTCACTGTCAATCCGGATAATACAATCACGCTAAGTTCAGCAGCAGGGACAGATGCTCAGACAAAGTGTATCAATACGGCAATAACTACTATCACCTATGCCACCACCGGAGCAACAGGAGCTACTTTCATTGGTTTACCCACTGGTGTAAGCGGTAGTTGGGCTGGAAATGTGGTAACGATTAGTGGCACACCAGTTGTTAGTGGAGCATTCCCTTACACTGTCACATTGACAGGCGGTTGTGGAACTATCACTAAGAATGGTACTATCACTGTTAATCCGGATCATACAATCAGTCTGACATCAGTCCCTTCAACAACAAGTCAGACAGTATGTATCAATACACCGATAGCTAATATTACTTATAGTGTAGGAGGTGGTGCAACCGGAGCAACCGTGACAGGACTACCATCTGGCGTAACCGGTACTTTTAGTGGCAGCACCTTCACGATCAGTGGCACCCCGACTGCATCCGGAACATTCAACTACAGCGTAACCACGACCGGCAATAGTTGCGTGGTAGCAACAGCCAATGGTACTATTACTGTAAATCCAAACCATACAATCAGTCTGACATCGGCCAATAATACACAAACAGTTTGTATTAATAAACCGATTGCTAATATCACTTACAGTGTTGGAGGTGGCGCAACCGGAGCAACAGTAACAGGTTTACCATCCGGCGTAACCGGTACTTTTAGTGGTAGCACCTTCTCCATCAGTGGCACACCTACTGCATCCGGAACGTTTAACTACAGTGTAACCACGACTGGCAATAGTTGTGTGGTGGCAACAGCCAATGGCACACTCACTGTCAATCCGGATAATACAATCACGCTAAGTTCAGCAGCAGGGACAGATGCTCAGACAAAGTGTATCAATACGGCAATAACTACAATCACCTATGCCACCACCGGAGCTACCGGAGCTACTTTCATCGGTTTACCCACTGGTGTAAGCGGTAGTTGGGCTGGAAATGTGGTAACGATTAGTGGCACACCAGTTGTTAGTGGAGCATTCCCTTACACTGTCACATTGACAGGCGGTTGTGGAACTATCACTAAGAATGGTACTATCACTGTTAATCCGGATCATACAATCAGTCTGACATCAGTCCCTTCAACAACAAGTCAGACAGTATGTATCAATACACCGATAGCTAATATTACTTATAGTGTAGGAGGTGGTGCAACCGGAGCAACCGTGACAGGACTACCATCTGGCGTAACCGGTACTTTTAGTGGCAGCACCTTCACGATCAGTGGCACCCCGACTGCATCCGGAACATTCAACTACAGCGTAACCACGACCGGCAATAGTTGCGTGGTAGCAACAGCCAATGGCACAATTACTGTAAATCCAAACCATACAATCAGTCTGACATCAGTTCCTTCAACAACAAGTCAAACAGTATGTATCAATACACCGATATCAAATATCACTTACAGTGTAGGAGGTGGCGCAACCGGAGCAACAGTTACAGGTTTACCATCTGGCGTAACCGGTACTTTTAGTGGCAGCACCTTCACGATCAGTGGCACCCCGACTGCATCCGGAACATTCAACTACACCGTAAACACGACAGGTAATAGTTGCGTGGTAGCAACAGCTAATGGCACACTCACTGTCAATCCGGATAATACAATCACGCTAAGTTCAGCAGCAGGGACAGATGCTCAGACAAAGTGTATCAATACGGCAATAACTACTATCACCTATGCCACCACCGGAGCAACAG
>NZ_JAKZKV010000032.1 GCF_022808675.1 Parabacteroides sp. FAFU027 | reverse complement strand
GTATCAGAAACGTTGGCTGGTAACGTGAAGTCCGGTTGAGCAATCGTATAGACGTAGCTCCAGTCGTGAGTGTGACCACTGCAATCTTTGTAGGTAAAGACGTATGTCATATTTCCATCACAACTGATGAGACTTGGTGAGGTTAATGTTGGCGTCAGGTCATTTCCACAAGCATCTTTGACTACAGGTGCAGTCGGTTGGACTGCTTCAGCAGGACAATTGACCGTTGATGATCCATCGGCCGGCAACGTAAAGTCCGGTTGTGCAATCGTGTAAACGTAGCTCCAGTCGTGAGTGTGACCACTGCAATCTTTGTACGTAAAGACATAGGTCATATTGCCGTCACAACTGATTAGACTTGGGGATGTTACTGTTGGCGTCAGGTCATTACCACAAGCATCTTTGACTACAGGTGCGGTCGGACGAACGGTGTCTGCCGGACAATTAACCGTATCAGAAACGTTGGCTGGTAACGTGAAGTCCGGTTGAGCAATCGTATAGACGTAGCTCCAGTCGTGAGTGTGACCACTGCAATCTTTGTAGGTAAAGACGTATGTCATATTTCCATCACAACTGATGAGACTTGGTGAGGTTAATGTTGGCGTCAGGTCATTTCCACAAGCATCTTTGACTACAGGTGCAGTCGGTTGGACTGCTTCAGCAGGACAATTGACGGTGGAATCTCCATTAGCTGGCAACATAAAGTCCGGTTGGGCTATCGTATAGACATAGCTCCAGTCGTGGCTATGACCGCTGCAATCCTGGTAAGTAAAGACATAAGTCATATTGCCTTCGCAGCTGATTAGCGTTGGTTCGGTTATGGTTGGTGTCAGGATATTTCCACAAGCGTCTTTCACTACAGGAGCTGTCGGACGAACGGCATCTGCCGGACAATTGACGGTGGAATCTCCATTAGCTGGCAACATAAAGTCCGGTTGGGCTATCGTATAGACATAGCTCCAGTCGTGGCTATGACCGCTGCAATCCTGGTAAGTAAAGACATAAGTCATATTGCCTTCGCAGCTGATTAGCGTTGGTTCGGTTATGGTTGGTGTCAGGATATTTCCACAAGCGTCTTTCACTACAGGAGCTGTCGGACGAACGGCATCTGCCGGACAATTGACGGTGGAATCTCCATTGGCCGGTAACGTGAAGTCCGGTTGGGCTATCGTATAGATATAGCTCCAGTCGTGGCTGTGACCGCTGCAATCTTTGTAGGTAAAGACATAAGTCATATTGCCGTCGCAGCTGATTAGCGTTGGTTCGCTTACGGTTGGTGTCAGGATATTTCCACAAGCATCTTTGACTACAGGTGCGGTCGGACGAATGGCGTCTGCCGGACAATTGACGGTGGAATCTCCATTAGCTGGCAACGTGAAGTCCGGTTGGGCTATCGTATAGATATAGCTCCAGTCGTGGCTGTGGCCACTGCAATCTTTGTAAGTAAAGACATAAGTCATATTGCCTTCGCAGCTGATTAGGCTTGGTTCGGTGACGGTTGGTGTCAGGATATTTCCACAAGCATCTTTGACTACAGGTGCGGTCGGACGAACGGCGTCTGCCGGACAATTGACGGTGGAATCTCCATTAGCTGGCAACATAAAGTCCGGTTGGGCTATCGTATAGACATAGCTCCAGTCGTGGCTATGACCGCTGCAATCCTGGTAAGTAAAGACATAAGTCATATTGCCTTCGCAGCTGATTAGCGTTGGTTCGGTTATGGTTGGGGTCAGGATATTTCCACAAGCGTCTTTCACTACAGGAGCTGTCGGACGAACGGCATCTGCCGGACAATTGACGGTGGAATCTCCACTGGCCGGTAACGTGAAGTCCGGTTGAGCTATCGTATAGATATAGCTCCAGTCGTGGCTATGACCGCTGCAATCTTTGTAGGTAAAGACATAAGTCATATTGCCGTCGCAGCTGATTAGCGTTGGTTCGCTTACGGTTGGTGTAAGTATATTTC
>NZ_JAKZKV010000031.1 GCF_022808675.1 Parabacteroides sp. FAFU027 | reverse complement strand
CGGAAGGAAATACCTTGTCTGCCATCAAAGTGACCAATCCATCTCATGGTACGGTAACGCTGAACAGCGATGGTTCCTTCACCTACACGCATGACGGTTCAGAAACCACCAGCGACAGCTTTACCTACAAAGTGAATGACGGTACGGTGGATGGTAATACAGTAACTGTTTCTCTGACCATCAATCCGGTCAATGATGCACCGGTAGCAGTAGCCGACAGTTACTCTGTCAACGAAGGCGCTACTCTGACAGTCAATACAGCAACAGGCGTGTTGACCAACGATACGGATGCAGAAGGCAATGCTCTGACCGCCATCAAGGTAACCAATCCATCTCATGGAACGGTCACGCTGAACAGCGACGGTTCCTTCACCTATACGCATGACGGTTCAGAAACCACCAGCGACAGCTTTACCTATAAGGTCAATGACGGCACTGTGGATGGTAATATGGTAACGGTATCACTGACTATTAATCCGGTCAACGATGCACCTGTTGCAACAGATGATAATGCAACCACAAACGAGGACACTCCGACAGTAATCACAGTATTGACCAACGACAGCGATGTTGACGGCGATGCCCTAACTGTTACATCCACTTCTGTTCCAACCAAAGGAACAGTAACCAACAACGGAGACGGCACGATTACCTACACTCCGAACGCCAATGTAAATGGTAGTGACAGCTTCACCTACACCATCAGCGATGGACACGGCGGTAGCAGCACTGCAACAGTCAATGTGACTATTACTCCGGTCAACGATGCACCTGTTGCAACAGATGATGATGTAACGACGAACGAGGACACTCCGGCGGTAATCACAGTATTGACCAACGACAGCGATGTTGACGGCGATGCTCTAACTGTTACATCCACTTCTGTTCCAGCCAAAGGAACAGTAACCATCAACGTTGACGGCACGATTACTTACACTCCGAACGCCAATATAAATGGTAGTGACAGCTTCACCTACACCATCAGCGATGGTCATGGAGGAACCAGTACAGCAACAGTCAATGTGACTATCACGGCAGTCAACGATGCTCCGGTTGCAACAGATGATGATGTAACAACGAACGAGGACACTCCGGCAGTAATATCCGTATTGACCAACGACAGCGATGTTGACGGCGATGCCCTGACTGTTACATCCACTTCTGTTCCAGCCAAAGGAACAGTAACCATCAACGTTGACGGCACGATTACTTACACTCCGAACGCCAATGTAAATGGTAGTGACAGCTTCACCTACACCATCAGCGATGGACACGGCGGTAGCAGCACTGCAACAGTCAATATGACTATTACTCCGGTCAACGATGCCCCAGTTGCAACAGCAGCACCGGTGGTAACTCCTGAGGATACGCCAGTTAATGGAACGGTAACCGCGACAGATATTGACGGCGATACGCTGACTTTCAGCAAAGCGACAGACCCGACTCATGGAACCGTCGTAGTGAATGCAGATGGCACCTATACCTACACCCCGAATGCCAATTACAATGGTCCTGACAGTTTCAGTGTAACGGTAAGTGATGGAAATGGCGGAACTAATACGGTGGTAGTGAATGTAACTGTTACTTCGGTCAACGATGCACCGATCGCATCTGCAACACCAGTGGCAACACCTGAAGATACCCCGATAGATGGATCGGTAACAGCAACAGATATTGACGGTGATGCGCTGACATTCAGTAAAGCAACAGATCCGACTCATGGAACCGTAGTAGTGAATGCAGATGGCACCTATACCTACACCCCGAATGCCAATTACAATGGCCCTGACAGTTTCAGTGTAACGGTAAGTGATGGTAATGGTGGAACCAATACGGTAGTTGTGAATGTAACTGTTACTCCGGTTAACGATGTACCGGTTGCAACAGCAACACCGGTTGTAACACCTGAGGATACGCCAGTTAATGGAACGGTAACCGCGACAGACATTGACGGTGATGCGCTGACTTATGGTAAAGCGACAGACCCGACTCATGGTACGGTAGTTGTGAACACAGATGGCACTTATACCTACACCCCGAATGCCAATTACAACGGCCCGGATAGTTTCAGTGTCACGGTAAGTGATGGAAATGGTGGAACCAATACAG
>NZ_JAKZKV010000030.1 GCF_022808675.1 Parabacteroides sp. FAFU027 | reverse complement strand
CTGATAAAACTCATCTTCGAGACCTCTTCGACAAAACTAAATTTCAAAATGACAAAGAGCGTTTTAGGCTTAATGAGCCAAATTTATTTGATTTTTAATTCGTCCCAATTTTTATGGGACACTAGTGATTCCACTATAAAAATAAACATCTTAGCAATGCTTCAAATGTTCTGTCTATTTGTTTTCGGATTGCCCCCACTAGCGCGAGATTAGCGAAGCATATCTCGTACTGGAAATCCAAACAGCGTAGCTGTTTTAGAATTCGAAGAATTCTGCTTTCCAACTGTCTGCAAGAAATAACGATAGTCTTCGTCGCATTGAGATTATTAGTAGTAGTTATCGGGAACGCATTCGCTAAACCTATGCCAGTGTGATAGCGGAACACAGACAATGCAATGATAGCAACATTATTTTCCTGCGGATTTACATCCGGCAGAACGGGGTTTATTATTTCAAAATGGCCTGATCGTACACGATAAAAACATCTTCTTTCGCAGCGATAAGGGGGCCATGGTATCCGGCAAGTGGCACATCTGCCCGGAACGGTTTAACATCTTTTGCCGTTCCGCTCTTCAATTCTTCGGCCAGCAACAACATCTTTGCGATATACTCTTTGCCGATCGGCTTTTTAAGATAAACGTAGTGTCCGCAATAGATGCGGGGAATGCCGTTGTCAATGAAGGCAAGCATCCGTTTGCACGCTTTGATGTAATCGGTTATAGGCGATAAAGGCTGTAATTGCAGCCACACCTGATTCGATCCGAATGCATCACCGGAATAACAGTCACCGTTGGCACGGTCCAGCAGAACGATAGAGCCCGGAGTATGAGCCGGCATATGACTCACTTCTATCTTCCTGTCACCCAAATCAAAGACATATCCTTCATCTACAAAATTCACTTTTCCCTTGTAGCCTTGTCCTTCCACCATGGAAAAATCAGCCTTGTGCATAAAAATAGCACCAAAATAACCTATATTTCCCGTATGGTCATAATGCCCGTGTGTGACGACCACATCCAGCGGCTTGGAGGTGATTCGCCGAACTATCCTATCAAGCGAGTCACATTTAGTCCCGGTATCAATAAGCAAGGATTTTTTTGTCCCTTCAATGAGATACAGAGTACAGTTGTCGGATGTTTCTCCAATCCAGACATGCTCCTTCAGTTTTGAAATAGTCAGTTGCCCGTTTTGAAAAACCTGGGCTGACAAAGCGATTGTCGTGAAGGCTAATGCCAACACAAATGTTACTCCTTTTCTGTAGTTAATCATATATTCAATATTATCAGGTTAATAAAGCCACCTTCCCCCACTAGCGCGAGATTACGTTGGATTGGATTTGCTATAGACCACAGACGAACGGGTGATGCGGTTTGTAACCGCATTATTATATTCGTTATTATGATCTAATCAGCGGTTTAAAACCGCAGCACCTCCAGTCCTCCCGGATATACCATAGAACGGCGGTGTGCGTTAGCGAGATTTGCAATCTCGTTTTTTAGTACTATAAGGATCAGTGATCCGACAACAAATATATATCTATTTTCGCATTTCAAATGCTTATAACAACCAAGAGGCGGATCACAGATCACGCCCCGACGGCACATCATTTTTCTACGGTTTTATATCCGGAGGGACGGGTCTTATAATTGCGAAAGGCCGGATTAAAAATCACGCCCTAGCGGCAATATCTTTTTTTCTAAGGTTTTATATCCGGTGCGATAGAACTATTACCAAACTCTCTATTTAATAGATGGACTAAATCAAGAAATCTTTTTAAATCCATACACTCAATATTTGACTCTTCAAGATTCTTATATTGCTCAAAAGGATTTGAATAACATATTTTCCTCTTTACTTTTTGGGTTAAAACCTCAACCATATAATAATCGCCATCTCCTACAATTAACAGAGGCAAATTCTTAATTCGCTTAATTCGAAGCTCCGATTCTGTTTTAATATTCAATAGTTTTTTATCAATTATCTCTTTCCATATCAAAGTCCAATTATCACTAACTCGAATAGCAGTTATAAATTTATTTCGGTAATCAAATACTAGATTATTATATTCATGGTAATTATAAATACGACCAAACCATTGACCTTGGTTATTCTTATCAAGAATTATTAGAATGCTATTTGGCTTTTTTGAATTGAAGGAGGTGTGATAAAATCTTATTTCTATATCAATAAACTTGTAATCTGGTTCGCTAATTTGTAAGGAATCCAAAACTACAGGTCTTTTATACACATACCCTTTTTGTTTTTCCAATTTGAAGGCGTATAAATTCAAGAATATTAAAAGCCAAACTACCGTTATAAATACTTTTCTCATAATTATTATATTATCTAATTCTCTTAAGAGCATCAATCAGTATATTGGAATTTCTTTCAAGTTGTTCACTATATGCACCTTGCGGTGTAGGATATCCTATATGAGTTTTGTTTGCCCAGTCCTCCCGGATATACCATAGAACAGCGGTGTGCGTTAGCGAGATTTGCAATCTCGCTTTTTAGTACTATAAGGATCTGTGATCCGACAACAAATATATATCTATTTTCGCATTTCAAATGCT
>NZ_JAKZKV010000029.1 GCF_022808675.1 Parabacteroides sp. FAFU027 | reverse complement strand
GCTACCTACTCTCCCACTTGCGCAGTACCATCGGCGTGATCGGGCTTAACTTCTCTGTTCGGAATGGGAAGAGGTGGAACCCCGATGCTATAACCACCTAAATTTCTTTATTTATCATTATAACATATCGTCAAGTAAAGCAGTCCATAAGAACCATCCAGCCATCTAAGACCAAGAAAGTTTCGGGTAATTAGTATTGCTCGGCTTTGATGTTACCACCTTTACACCTGCAACCTATCAACGTCATCGTCTTTAACGACCCTAATAGAGATCTTATCTTGAGGCGGGCTTCGCACTTAGATGCTTTCAGCGCTTATCCCGTCCCGACTTAGCTACCCGGCGATGCTCCTGGCGGAACAACCGGTAGACCAGCGGTCAGTCCAACACGGTCCTCTCGTACTAGTGTCAGAGCCTCTCAAATCTCTTACGCCCACAACAGATAGGGACCGAACTGTCTCACGACGTTCTGAACCCAGCTCGCGTGCCACTTTAATGGGCGAACAGCCCAACCCTTGGGACCTTCTCCAGCCCCAGGATGTGACGAGCCGACATCGAGGTGCCAAACCGCTCCGTCGATATGAGCTCTTGGGAGCGATCAGCCTGTTATCCCCGGAGTACCTTTTATCCTTTGAGCGATGGCCCTTCCATACGGAACCACCGGATCACTATGCCCTAGTTTCCTACCTGATCGACTTGTCGGTCTCTCAGTCAAGCGCGTTTATACCATTACACTCTACGACCGGTTACCAATCGGTCTGAACGCACCTTTGGAAGCCTCCGTTACACTTTTGGAGGCGACCACCCCAGTCAAACTACCCACCAAACAGTGTCCTCGTATCACGAGTTAGAACTCAAATAACCAAAGGGCCGTATTTCAACGTCGGCTCCACAAATACTGGCGTACCTGCTTCATAGCCTCCGGCCTATCCTACACATTAATTACCCAAATTCAATGTTAAGTTGCAGTAAAGGTTCACGGGGTCTTTCCGTCCCGTTGCGGGTAATCGGCATCTTCACCGATACTACAATTTCACCGAGCTCACGGTTGAGACAGTGTCCAGATCATTACACCATTCGTGCAGGTCGGAACTTACCCGACAAGGAATTTCGCTACCTTAGGACCGTTATAGTTACGGCCGCCGTTTACCGGGGCTTCAATTCAATGCTTCTCTTGCGATGACATCTCCTCTTAACCTTCCGGCACCGGGCAGGTGTCAGGCTATATACCTCTTCTTTCGAATTTGCATAGCCCTGTGTTTTTGTTAAACAGTTGCCTGGACCGATTCTCTGCGCCCACCATCGCTGATGGGACCCCTTATCCCGAAGTTACGGGGTCAATTTGCCTAGTTCCTTAACCGTGAATCACTCGAGCGCCTTAGTATATTCTACCCAACTACCTGTGTCGGTTTGCGGTACGGGTACCTATAAGATTAAGTTTAGCGGATTTTCTTGGAAGTCTGATTACGCCCATATCAGATTATCCGTAGACTCTCTGTACTATCAGGTTCGACTCAACCAGCGGATTTGCCTACCAGTCTCAACATCTACACCCTTTAACCAACTATTCCGTCAGTTGGCAGGACTGTCACTACTTCGTCTCCACATCACTCTTATAGCTAGTACTGGAATATTAACCAGTTCTTCCATCGGTCTCGCCATTCGGCTGAACCTTAGGCCCCGACTAACCCTGATCCGATTAGCGTTGATCAGGAAACCTTAGTCTTTCGGCGAGAGAGTTTCTCACTCTCTTTATCGTTACTTATACCTACATTTGCTTTTCTAGAAGCTCCAGCAAAGCTCACGCTTCACCTTCTGCGCCGCTAGAATGCTCCCCTACCAGTGTCTTTAAGACAATCCATAGCTTCGGTAACTTACTTATGCCCGATTATTATCCATGCCAAACTCCTCGACTAGTGAGCTGTTACGCACTCTTTAAATGAATGGCTGCTTCCAAGCCAACATCCTAGCTGTCTATGCAGTCTGACTTCGTTTTTTCAACTTAGTAAGTATTTGGGGACCTTAGCTGATGGTCTGGGTTCTTTCCCTCTCGGACACGGACCTTAGCACCCATGCCCTCACTCCAGGACTTTACTTCTGAGCATTCGGAGTTTATCAGGACTTGATAGGCGGTGAAGCCCTCGCATCCAATCAGTCGCTCTACCTCTCAGAAGAAACATCCCAGGCTGCACCTAAATGCATTTCGGGGAGTACGAGCTATCTCCAAGTTTGATTAGCCTTTCACCCCTACCCTCAGGTCATCCGAAAACTTTTCAACGTTTACCGGTTCGGTCCTCCATTTTGTGTTACCAAAACTTCAACCTGCCCAAGGGTAGATCACTTGGTTTCGCGTCTACTCCCACCGACTATAGCGCCCTGTTAAGACTCGCTTTCGCTTCGGCTCCTTGACTGAATCAATTAACCTTGCCGGTGAAAGTAACTCGTAGGTTCATTATGCAAAAGGCACGCAGTCACCCCACGTAGGGGCTCCTACCGCTTGTAAGCGCATGGTTTCAGGGTCTATTTCACTCCTCTGTTCGAGGTTCTTTTCACCTTTCCTTCACAGTACTGGTTCACTATCGGTGTCTCGGGAGTATTTAGCCTTACGGGATGGTCCCCGCTGATTCACACAGGATTTCTCGTGTCCCGCGCTACTCAGGATACCACTAAGCTTCTTTTTCGATTCGTGTACCGGCCTGTCACCGTCTACGGGGCCTCTTTCCAAAGGCTTCCACTTCTCCAAATCTTGCTATGTCGTGGTCCTACAACCCCAGCTATGCCGAAACATAACTGGTTTGGGCTGTTCCGCGTTCGCTCGCCACTACTTACGGAATCACTTTTGTTTTCTTCTCCTATGGGTACTTAGATGTTTCAGTTCCCCACGTTCGCCTACCTAAAAGGTATGACTGACCTTCTGTCAGCCGGGTTGCCCCATTCGGATATCTACGGATCAAAGGATATTTGCTCCTCCCCGTAGCTTTTCGCAGCTTATCACGTCCTTCTTCGCCTCCGAGACCCAAGGCATCCGCCATGCGCCCTTCTTTACTTTCTTGTTCATCGCCTAACATTACTGCTAGTCGATGGCTCGATGTTTCTTTTTAACTACTTTACTTTTCCAATATGTCAATGATCTTGCTCTCTCCTTGCGGATCGAGTTTCGTGGAGAATAACGGATTCGAACCGTTGACCCCCTGCGTGCAAGGCAGGTGCTCTAGCCAGCTGAGCTAATCCCCCGATTTCATTTACAATTTATCTGATTTACTATTTACGATTTTGTTGATTAAATTGTAAATTGTACTTCTTTAAATTGTACATCAGGTAGTCCCAGGCAGAGTTGAACTGCCGACCTCTACATTATCAGTGTAGCGCTCTAACCAACTGAGCTATAGGACTGCATTACTTTTTCTTTCTTTGCCTGAGTGGCTCTGTCTCCTTTATATCTTATATAATAAACAAGCGTACGAAAAATTAAACCTGAGTAAAGACTACTCTCCAGAAAGGAGGTGTTCCAGCCGCACCTTCCGGTACGGCTACCTTGTTACGACTTAACACCAGTTATCGGTTTTACCCTAGGACGCTCCTTGCGGTTACGTACTTTAGGTACCCCCAACTTCCATTGTTTGACGGGCGGTGTGTACAAGGCCCGGGAACGTATTCACCGCGCCATGGCTGATGCGCGATTACTAGCGAATCCAGCTTCACGAAGTCGGGTTGCAGACTTCGATCCGAACTGAGATGGGTTTTGGAGATTGGCATCCTGTCACCAGGTAGCGGCCTTCTGTACCCACCATTGTAACACGTGTGTCGCCCCGGATGTAAGGGCCGTGCTGATTTGACGTCATCCCCACCTTCCTCACGGCTTACGCCGGCAGTCTCATTAGAGTCCTCAGCTTAACCTGTTAGTAACTAATGATAGGGGTTGCGCTCGTTATGGCACTTAAGCCGACACCTCACGGCACGAGCTGACGACAACCATGCAGCACCTCGTAGGCGACCATTGCTGGCTATAATGTTTCCACTATATTCCCCCTACGTTCAAACCCGGGTAAGGTTCCTCGCGTATCATCGAATTAAACCACATGTTCCTCCGCTTGTGCGGGCCCCCGTCAATTCCTTTGAGTTTCACCGTTGCCGGCGTACTCCCCAGGTGGAATGCTTAACGATTTCTCTGTGCCACTGACTGTATATCGCCAATAGCTAGCATTCATAGTTTACGGCGTGGACTACCAGGGTATCTAATCCTGTTTGATCCCCACGCTTTCGTGCCTCAGCGTCAGTAATGGTCCAGCAAGCTGCCTTCGCAATTGGGGTTCTGCGTTATATCTAAGCATTTCACCGCTACACAACGCATTCCGCTTACCTCTACCATACTCAAGTCCACCAGTTTCAATGGCAATTTTACAGTTGAGCTGCAAACTTTCACCACTGACTTAATAGACCGCCTACGCACCCTTTAAACCCAATAAATCCGGATAACGCTTGGATCCTCCGTATTACCGCGGCTGCTGGCACGGAGTTAGCCGATCCTTATTCTTAAAGTACATTCATCCTCTTACACGTAAGAGTTGTTATTCCTTTACAAAAGCAGTTTACAACCCATAAGGCAGTCATCCTGCACGCGATTTGGCTGGTTCAGGCTCTCGCCCATTGACCAATATTCCTCACTGCTGCCTCCCGTAGGAGTCTGGTCCGTGTCTCAGTACCAGTGTGGGGGACCTTCCTCTCAGAACCCCTAGACATCGTTGCCTTGGTGAGCCGTTACCTCACCAACTAGCTAATGTCACGCATGCCCATCTGTTACCAATAAATCTTTAACTATCTCGCCATGCGGTAAAATAGTATTATGCGGTATTAGTCCGGATTTCTCCGGGTTATTCCCCTGTAACAGGTAGGTTGCATACGCGTTACTCACCCGTGCGCCGGTCGCCACCCGAAGTGCTGCCCCTCGACTTGCATGTGTTAGGCCTATCGCTAGCGTTCATCCTGAGCCAGGATCAAACTCTTCGTTGTATTATTTGTTTTTTGTGA
>NZ_JAKZKV010000028.1 GCF_022808675.1 Parabacteroides sp. FAFU027 | reverse complement strand
TACGAACATCGCAAAACGCGTAATCCAGGAATATCAATCTATAATAAACAATAATGTCAATGATCTATAAATTTCTTACTTACCCCTTGTATTGTCATATGACATTATCTAAAGGGGACTTATAGAGTCTGCAAAGCATTAACCAAATCGCAAGAATCAAATTTCCTGTAATTGCAGTAACCTTCTTAATCGTACTGCTGCGAAAGTCCCCTTCATGGGATTAGGAGCAGTTGCAACAGCGTAACTGTCAATTTGTAAGTTTCTAACCCCGATATACCCAAATAGATAAATTGATCAAGGAGAAATGGTCGGATACTATCCGGTCGTTTCTCCTTTCTTTTCTCCTGTCTCTGTTGCCTTGTTGTTTCTTTCCAATTTTTGTCTTTCCAATTTACCATTTATCCCTCGCTAACGATTGCTGCTTGGGTGTCATGATTCCCTCAGGCTATCATTCCCTCTTTAAATATAGCACCCTAGATCGTCATTCTCTATATTTATTATAGGTTGAGTATATCTTGTCTTTAGGTTTAAATGGAGCAAATATGGTATAAATACAGAAATAAAATGAGCGATATCATGTCTCATTTACAAAAGGGAGATACACTTTATCTGCCCGGTATGCCGATCCTGGGTGATTATTCTTTTGATAAAGAAGTCCATATTATCGGTGCCGGTTATCATCCCGATTCGTCAGCGGTATCAGGGATAACTAAGTTTCTTGGAACTATCGTTTTTGAGAATGGATGTGATAAGTCATCGATGACCGGAGTGAGAGTCGAAGGAATGACTTATGTGAGGGATTCCATTGTCACCATCACCAGATGCAGCCTGGGGGATGTTCAAATACAGGGTACGGTGGTACCGGTGTCGCAAACCTATCTTTCTGATTGTTTAATGAGAGGAACACTTTATGGCATCAATAACAATGTTACGAATACATTGATTGAGCGTTGTGTAATATACGGAGGTATGGAAGGGGGAGATAAAAGCAATATGATGTTCAATAACTCTATTTTCCTGAATACCGGTAACTGGGTATTATCAAGCCTGCAAAATGTGATTGTTCAGAACTCGATCATTTTAAATCCAGGTAATTATGGTTTCTTAGCCTACTCCTCAGCGCTAACTTTGAGGAATAATGTTTTTGTTAGTGCAAGTTTTACAAATGCCTCATTTGTAATGAGTAATAATCTGTTTAGCGTTTCCGAGGCTGATATTTTCGTAGATAAATCCATCGAGAATTATCACCTGAAACCCTCATTTGCCCAAGGTCTTACCATGGCGACTGATGGCAAAGAGGTCGGTATTTACGGTACGGATTATCCATTCCTGGTTCCCACTTACGAACCCCGGTTTATTAGTATAAATAATGGACAAAACCTTGTCAATGGAAAACTTTCCATCAAAATGAAAGTGGAAGCAAGGAATCGTTAAGCAATAAGTTTTTTAACCGTGCTTGTCGTAGTCAAGCCATAATTATCTTCAAATGAGACGATTAATAAAACATTATTTGCCCGTTTTTATCGGGTGCATAGCATTGTCTCCACCCGTTTTTGCCCAAAAACAGATAAATACCCTCGAATACTGGATTGATGGTAGCTCCAATTCTCGAATTCATCGTTCAATCGGGGCTGTTTCAGTCAATAATTGGGAAGAGATGATAAACTTATCTGCTTTAACGGATGGTGTGCATACATTTAATTCTCGCTTCAAGGACATTAGCGGAGTGTGGACCAATGTGCAGAGCCATTTTTTCCTTAAGCAAACTAATGCAGCCGGTCAGGGATTGGTAAGAAAGGTAAATGGCCTGGAATATTGGATAGATGGTAAATCATCTTCCCGTACTCAACGTACTTTATCTGGTGCAACTCCATACAATTGGGAAGAGCTGTTGGATTACTCCACCTTAAATGACGGAGTGCATACTTTTAATGTACGATTCAGGGACGATGGCGGCGTTTGGACACATGCACAAAGCCACTTTTTCCTGAAGCAAACTAATGCAGCCGGTCAGGGATTGGTAAGAAAGGTAAATGGCCTGGAATATTGGATAGATGGAAAATCTACTTCCCGTACCCAACGAGCATTATTCGCAGCAACGCCATACAATTGGGAAGAGCAGTTAGATTACTCAGCTCTAAATGATGGAGTGCATACTTTCAATGTGCGATTCAGAGAT
Organism: Parabacteroides sp. FAFU027; assembly: GCF_022808675.1. Lineage (NCBI taxonomy): Bacteria > Pseudomonadati > Bacteroidota > Bacteroidia > Bacteroidales > Tannerellaceae > Parabacteroides > Parabacteroides sp. FAFU027. The sequence goes on along the minus strand of NZ_JAKZKV010000028.1, from coordinate 2,890 downwards.
GATGGCGGAGTTTGGACCAATACGCAAAGCCACTTTTTCCTGAAGCAAACCAATGCAGCCGGTCAGGGATTGATAAGAAAGATAAATGGCCTGGAATATTGGATAGATGGAAAATCCACTTCCCGTACCCAACGAACATTATCCGCAGCAACGCCATACAATTGGGAAGAACAGTTGGATTACTCAGCTCTAAATGATGGAGTGCATACTTTCAATGTGCGATTTAAGGATGACGGAGGAGTATGGACAAATACGCAAAGCTACTTCTTTATCAAAATCAAACGTAGTGCCGATGTTATCCCGATAGGTGAAAACCGGATTACAGGGTATCGGGTATGGTTTGCTGAAGAACCTGGATTTATTCCAACATTTTCTACAAACGTTTCGCCGGGTATTGCGGATGTACAGGATTCCGTTCCATTAAGCTTTTTGCCTAAAGGAAAGCATCAGATAGCTTATCAGTTCAAAGACAAACGGGGAGTTTGGTCGCCGGTGATTACTGATAGCATCACCCAGAATGGTAAACCGGACTTTAGTTTTACGGCGGATAAGAATAGCGTCATGTTAGGCCAGTCCGTTAAGTTGACACCCCGGATAACTCTCTTTATTGATAGCATTGTGTGGAGTTATGGAGATGGAGTGACAGAAGTATACTTTGAACCGGTTCATACATATAAAGCTCCAGGGCAATTTGATGTTACAGCAACCGTTTGGCATAAAGGTTCTCATGAGGGAATAGCATATATCGAAGTGAAATATATCAAGGTGATATCTTCCGGTGTGCCAAAGGTTGAGGTTGTCACGCTGAAAATCTATCCGGTACCGACTAACGATGTCCTGTCTGTTGAGACAGAAATGGCTGCGATGAAGGAGATTAGCATAATCTCGTTAAACGGTACAATCATTCAGAAGCATCTTGCGAAAATCCGAATAAAGAGCAATTATCCATTGGGAATCTCCCGGCACAAACCTATATTCTTCAAATAGAAACAGATACAGGTGTGTTTACACGCAAGATTGTAAAGAAATAACCCTCTGGTAGTAATATAAAGAAACGGTTTCGGTAAATAATGAAACCGTTTCTTTGTATAGAATGCTATTCTGCCCACTTTTCAATCCATTCGCTGAGAACCATGCACCATACATCATTATCGTTGAGGCAGGGTATTGCCAGAAACTCTTCTCCTCCTAGCTGTAAAAAATCGGTTTTAGCTTCCATTCCTATTTCCTCCAACGTTTCCAGGCAATCAGCCACAAAGGCAGGTGTGACTACGGCCAGTTTCTTTACTCCACTTTCTGCCAGTTTGCGTATCGTCTCCGATGTATAAGGTTGCAGCCATACTTCTTTCCCAAGTCTGGACTGAAAAGAAGTACTCACGTTATCCACCGAAAGTTCAAGTTCCTCACACACCAGTCTGGTCGTTTCGTAACATTGGTGCCGGTAGCAGAATTCGTGAGCAGGAGAAGGCATTCTGCAGCATGAGCCGTCAATTTTGCAATGCGAATGGGTAATGTCCGATTTGTGAATATGGCGCTCTGGGATACCATGATAAGAAAAAAGGAAATGCTCAATCTCTTTTTCAGCTGTTGACTTCCGTATGGAGTCAGCTAATGCACGGATATATTCTGGTCTGTGATAAAAAGCAGGAAGCGACGACAATTTCATTTCAGGGAAATATTTTTTCTGCAAAATGCGTGCTTTTTCGAGTATCGTGACCGTAGTTGCCATCGCATATTGCGGATAAAGAGGAATAATCAGCACCTCATCAACTCCCTTCCCAGCTAACTCTTTCAACCCGGTTAGAATAGATGGCTCTCCGTATCTCATAGCCAGTGCAGCTGGGATGGAAGTCTGTTTTGACACCTTTTGGAGCATCCGTTTTGACAAAACGATTAATGGAGAACCCTCGTCCCACCATATTTTTTGATAATTCCTGGCCGATTTTTCCGGTCGGGTGCGGAGTATAATCCCCTTGACTAATAATTTACGCGCAATATAGGGAATATCAATGACGTATTTATCCATCAGAAATTCCCCGAGATATCTCTTCACATCATGCGGAGTAGGGGAGTCCGGAGAACCGAGATTTATTAAAAGTGCACCTTTGCTCATGATCCTTCAATATTTCCGGGCAATTCTTACCCGATTGAATTTATAGAACACAAAAGTAGAAAAACAGTTTATAATTCCCTCTTTCATTCTTTTTCTTAGGGCGCGCCCCTCGTTCCCTCGGGTCGGGCTATGCGCTGCAAGTCCTCGCGCAGAAGCTACCGTCAGATACTCCGATACCGCACCAAACCTCCAAGGTTTCCAAAACCCTGGAGGTTTTATTTCGCTCCAACTTTGCCAAGGGTTCAAGCTTTGGCAAAGTTTTTTCTCCGGAAAAAGCCTGTTTATCGGGAACGACACAATAAATATCCCCGATGTAACCATATAATCACACCACCTCTCAATCAAATTCTCGCAGCGTTTTTATCAGAAATCCACGAATCCTCCCAACCACACAAAAAAAAGTCATTTCATACGTCCTCTTATGTTCAGTAGGTTATATTCTTTAACAGAAAAAAGGCGTCGTATAATTTGGAGCGAATAGATAAACCGACTACTTTTGCACTCGCTAAACAGGAAGGGCAGCGGCCCAACGAAGATTGCTTGAGACTTTTGGAAATAAAAATCTGAAAAGATTTGGAAGATAAAAAAGAAAAGCGTTATCTTTGCAGCCGTTTCGCTAAAACTTTTGGTGAGGCAAAATGAAAAGAGTTCATTGAAGAAATTATAGATAGACAAGTAGTACAAAACTGCTTTGTTCAATAAAGACCAGTGATGGTAAAGAATAAAGCAAGGGAAAAATTAAACCGTCAATTAGCAATAATTGGAGTAAGGATTAAC
>NZ_JAKZKV010000027.1 GCF_022808675.1 Parabacteroides sp. FAFU027 | reverse complement strand
TGACTTATGTCTTTACCTACAAAGATTGCAGCGGTCATAGCCACGACTGGAGCTATATCTATACGATAGCCCAACCGGACTTCACGTTACCGGCCAGTGGAGATTCCACCGTCAATTGTCCGGCAGACGCCGTTCGTCCGACCGCACCTGTAGTCAAAGATGCTTGTGGAAATATACTTACACCAACCGTAAGCGAACCAACGCTAATCAGCTGCGACGGCAATATGACTTATGTCTTTACCTACAAAGATTGCAGCGGTCATAGCCACGACTGGAGCTATATCTATACGATAGCCCAACCGGACTTCACGTTACCGGCCAGTGGAGATTCCACCGTCAATTGTCCGGCAGATGCAGTCCAACCGACCGCACCGGTAGTCAAGGATGCTTGTGGAAATATTTTAGTACCAACCATTACCGAACCAAGTCTGGTCAGCTGCGACGGCAATATGACTTATGTCTTTAACTATAAAGATTGCAGTGGTCATAGCCACGACTGGAGCTATGTCTATACAATTGCACAACCGGACTTTATGATACCGACCAATGGAAGTAGTACGGTTAATTGTATAGAAAAGACTAGTCAACCTATTCCTCCAATAATTAAAGATGGATGTGGAAATAATCTTTCTCCAAAATTGATTCAAGTTGTTGATAGCATTGATTCTGGAAAGATGAATTTAATGAGGATTTTTGTTTATCAATATACAAGTTGTAATGGTCATATAGAGTATTGGAAATATCTTTATAAAATAAGAAACATATCAACTCCTCAGGTAAATGTAACCGAACCGACCTGTCAGGTAGCTACCGGAACTATCACTATCTCTAAAGTCGCCGGAATGCGCTACAGCATCAACGGTTCCGTATTTGATACGATCTCTGTTTATACAAATCTGTTACCGGACAATTATAGTGTAAGAGCAATGAATTCCGACAGCTGTATCTCTAACGATACGACCGTAACGATCCATGTTCAACCAGCTACACCGGCTGTACCAAAAGTAATGACCATTCAACCGACTTGCCAAATCGCCACCGGTACCATCACTATAGCCAAGGTCGCCGGTATGAGTTACAGCATCAATGGTTCAGCCTTTGATACGATCTCAGTTTATGCAAATCTGTTGCCAGGCAATTACAGTGTAAGAGCAATGAATTCCGACAGCTGTATCTCCAACGATACCACTGTAACGATCCACGTTCAACTGGCCACACCGGCTGTACCAAAAGTAACGACCATTCAACCGACTTGTCAGGTAGCTACCGGAACTATCACTATCGCAAAAGTAACCGGTATGAGCTACAGCATCAACGGTTCAGCCTTTGATACGATCTCGGTTTATGCAAATCTGTTGCCGGGCAATTACAGTGTAAGGGCAATGAACGCAGATAGCTGTATGTCCAACGATACCACTGTAGCTATCCACGTTCAACCGGCTACACCTGCTGAACCGAAAGTAACGACTATTCAACCGACTTGTCAGACAGCCACTGGTACTATTATGATTGCGAAAGTTACCGGTCTGCGCTACAGCATCAATAGTTCAGCCTTTGATACGATCTCAGTTTACGCAAATCTGTTGCCGGGCAATTATAGTGTAAGAGCAATGAATGCAGACAGTTGTATCTCTAACGATACGACCGTAACGATCCACGTTCAACTGGCCACCCCGGCAGTACCAAAAGTAACGACCATTCAACCGACTTGCCAAACCGCTACCGGAACCATCACTATCGCAAAAGTTGCTGGTATAAGCTACAGCATCAACGGTTCAGCCTTTGATACGATCTCAGTTTACGCAAATCTGTTGCCGGGTAATTACAGTGTAAGAGCAATGAATGCAGATAGCTGTATCTCTAACGATACCACTGTAACGATCCACGTTCAACCGGCTACACCGGCTGTACCAAATGTAATGACTATCCAACCGACTTGTCAGGTAGCAACCGGAACTATCACTATCGCAAAAGTCGCCGGTATGCGTTACAGCATCAATGGTTCAGCCTTTGATACGATCTCAGTTTATGCAAATCTGTTGCCTGGCAATTACAGTGTAAGGGCAATGAATTCAGACAGCTGTATCTCCAACGATACCACTGTAACGATCCACGTTCAACCGGCTACACCGAAAGCACCGCAAGTCAAAACCATTCAACCGACTTGTCAGGTAGCTACCGGAACTATCATTATCGCAAAAGTCGCCGGTATGAGCTACAGCATCAACGGTTCCGCCTTTGATACGATCTCAGTTTATGCAAATCTGTTGCCGGGTAATTATAGTCTAAGAGCAATGAATTCCGATAGTTGTATCTCTACCGATACGACTGTAACGATCCACGCTCAACCGGCTACCCCGGCAGTACCGAAAGTAACAGCAACGCAATCGACCTGCCAAGCCGCAACCGGCACCATCACGATAACCAAAGTGACCGGAATGCGCTACAGCATCAACGGTTCCGCCTTTGATACGATCTCAGTTTATGCAAATCTGTTGCCAGGCAATTACAGTGTAAGAGCAATGAATGCAGATAGTTGTATCTCCAACGATACCACTGTAACGATCCATGTTCAACCGGCTACACCTGCTGTGCCAAAAGTAACGACCATTCAACCGACCTGCCAAATCGCCACCGGTACCATCACGATCGCAAAAGTCGCTGGTATGCGTTACAGCATCAACGGTTCCGCCTTTGATACGATCTCAGTTTATGCAAATCTGTTGCCAGGCAATTACAGTGTAAGAGCAATGAATGCAGATAGTTGTATCTCCAACGATACCACTGTAACGATCCATGTTCAACCGGCTACACCTGCTGTGCCAAAAGTAACGACCATTCAACCGACCTGCCAAATCGCCACCGGTACCATCACGATCGCAAAAGTCGCTGGTATGCGTTACAGCATCAACGGTTCAGCCTTTGATACGATCTCAGTTTATGCAAATCTGTTGCCTGGCAATTACAGTTTAAGAGCAATGAATGCAGACAGTTGTATCTCTAACGATACCACTGTGACGATCCATGTTCAACCGGCCACACCGGTTGTACCAAAAGTAACGACCATTCAACCGACCTGTCAAACTGCAACCGGAACTATCACTATCTCTAAAGTCGCCGGTATGCGTTACAGCATCAATGGTTCAGTATTTGATACGATCTCTGTTTATACAAATCTGTTGCCGGGCAATTACAGTGTAAGAGCAATGAATGCAGATAGTTGTATCTCCAACGATACCACTGTTACGATCAATGTTCAACCGGCCACCCCGGCAGCACCGAAAGTAACGACTATTCAACCGACTTGTCAGGTAGCTACCGGAACTATCACTATCGCAAAAGTCGCCGGTATGAGCTACAGCATCAACGGTTCAGCCTTTGATACGATCTCAGTTTATGCAAATCTGTTGCCAGACACTTACAGTGTAAGAGCAATGAATGCAGATAGTTGTATCTCCAACGATACCACCGTAACGATCCACGTTCAACCGGCTACACCTGCTGTACCAAAAGTAACGACCATTCAACCGACCTGCCAAATCGCCACCGGTACCATCACGATCGCAAAAGTCGCTGGTATGAGTTACAGCATCAACGGTTCAGCCTTTGATACGATCTCAGTTTATGCAAATCTGTTGCCTGGCAATTACAGTGTAAGAGCAATGAATTCCGACAGTTGTATCTCTAACGATACCACCCTAACGATCCATGTTCAACCGGCTACACCTGCTGCACCGAAAGTCACGGCCATGCAACCGACCTGCCAGGTATCTACCGGCACCATCAGTATCGCTAAAGTCACCGGTATGCGCTACAGCGTCAACGGCTCAGCCTTCGATTCAACAACCGTTTATGCAAATCTGTTGCCGGGTAATTACAGTGTGAGAGCAATGAATTCCGACAGCTGTATCTCTAACGATACCACTGTAACGATCCATGTTCAACCAGCAACACCTGCAGTACCAAAAGTTACGACCATTCAACCGACTTGTCAGGTAGCTACCGGAACTATCACGATTGCGAAAGTCACCGGTCTGCGCTACAGCGTCAACGGCTCAGCCTTCGATTCAACAACCGTTTATGCAAATCTGTTGCCAGGTAATTACAGTGTGAGAGCAATGAATTCCGACAGCTGTATATCTAACGATACCACTGTAACGATCCACGTTCAACCGGCCACCCCGGCTGCACCAAAAGTCACAGCAACGCAACCGACTTGCCAAACGGCAACGGGAACCATCGTTATTGCTAAAGTAACCGGATTGCGCTACAGCGTCAATGGATCAGTATTTGATACGATCTCTGTTTATGCAAATCTGTTGCCAGGCAATTACAGTGTAAGAGCAATGAATTCTGATAGTTGTATCTCCAACGATACCACTGTAACGATCCATGTTCAACCAGCAACACCTGCTGTACCAAAAGTTACGACCATTCAACCGACTTGTCAGACAGCCACTGGTACTATTATGATTGCGAAAGTTACCGGTCTGCGCTACAGCATCAACGGTTCAGCCTTTGATACGATCTCAGTTTACGCAAATCTGTTGCCAGGCACTTACAGTGTAAGAGCAATGAATTCCGACAGTTGTATCTCTAACGATACCACCCTAACGATCCATGTTCAACCGGCTACACCGAAAGCACCGCAAGTCAAAACAATCCAACCGACCTGCCAGGTAGCTACCGGAACCATCACGATCTCTAAAGTCGCCGGTATGAGTTACAGCATCAACGGTTCAGCCTTTGATACGATCTCAGTTTATGCAAATCTGTTGCCGGGTAATTATAGTGTAAGAGCGATGAATTCCGACAGTTGTATCTCCAACGATACCACCGTAACGATCCACGTTCAACCGGCTACACCGAAAGCACCGCAAGTCAAAACAATCCAACCGACCTGTCAGGTAGCCACCGGTACCATCACTATCGCAAAAGTCGCCGGTATGAGTTACAGCATCAACGGTTCCGTATTTGATACGATCTCAGTTTATGCAAATCTGTTGCCGGGCAATTATAGTGTAAGAGCAATGAATGCAGATAGCTGTATCTCTAACGATACCACTGTAACGATCCACGTTCAACCAGCGACACCGTCTGTACCGAAAGTCACGGCCACGCAACCGACCTGCCAAGCCGCTACCGGCACCATCACGATAGTCAAAGTCACCGGATTGCGCTATAGTATTAATGGCTCAGCCTTCGATACAACTGCGATTTATGCAAATCTGTTACCGGGCAATTACAACGTAAGGGCAATGAATGCAGACAGTTGTATCTCCAACGATACCACTGTAACACTCCACGTTCAACCGGCTACACCGAAAGCACCGCAAGTCAAAACAATCCAACCGACTTGTCAGGTAGCTACCGGAACTATCACAATCGCAAAAGTTGCTGGTATGCGTTGCAGCATCAACGGTTCCGTATTTGATACGATCTCAGTTTATGCAAATCTGTTGCCTGGCAATTACAGCGTAAGAGCAATGAATTCCGACAGCTGTATCTCCAACGATACCACTGTAACGATCCACGTTCAACCGGCTACACCTGCTGTACCAAAAGTAACGACTATTCAACCGACCTGTCAGGTAGCTACCGGAACTATCACTATCGCTAAAGTTGCCGGTATGAGTTACAGCATCAACGGTTCCGTATTTGATACGATCTCAGTTTATGCAAATCTGCTTCCGGGCAATTACAGTGTAAGAGGAATGAATGCAGACAGTTGTATCTCCAACGATACCACTGTAATGATCCACGTTCAACCGGCTACACCTGCTGTACCAAAAGTAACGACTATTCAACCGACCTGTCAGGTAGCTACCGGAACTATCACGATCGCAAAAGTTACCGGTCTGCGCTACAGCATCAATGGTTCCGTATTTGATACGATCTCAGTTTATGCAAATCTGTTGCCGGGTAATTACAGTGTAAGAGCAATGAATTCCGACAGCTGTATCTCTAACGATACCACTGTAACGATCCACGTTCAACCGGCAACACCGGCAGCACCAAAAGTAACGACTATCCAACCGACTTGCCAAACCGCTACCGGAACCATCACGATCTCAAAAGTCGCCGGTATGCGTTACAGCATCAATGGTTCAGCCTTTGATACGATCTCAGTTTATGCAAATCTGTTGCCGGACATTTACAGTGTAAGAGCAATGAATTCCGACAGCTGTATCTCTAACGATACCACTGTAACGATCCACGTTCAACCGG
>NZ_JAKZKV010000026.1 GCF_022808675.1 Parabacteroides sp. FAFU027 | reverse complement strand
TTACGGTTGGTGTAAGTATGTTGCCACAAGCATCTTTCACTTCCGGTGCAGTCGGACGAACGGCGTCTGCCGGACAATTGACGGTGGAATCTCCACTGGCCGGTAACGTGAAGTCCGGTTGAGCAATCGTGTAAACGTAGCTCCAGGCGTGAGTGTGACCGCTGCAATCTTTGTAGGTAAAGACATAAGTCATACTGCCGTCACAGCTGATCAGACTTGGTTCGCTTACGGTTGGGGTCAGGATGTTGCCACAAGCGTCTTTGACTACAGGAGCGGTCGGGCGAACGGCGTCTGCCGGACAATTGACGGTATCAGAAACGTTGGCCGGTAACGTAAAGTCCGGTTGGGCAATCGTATAGACATAGCTCCAGTAGTGGCTATGACCACTGCAATCTTTATAGGTAAAGACATAAGTCATACTGCCGTCGCAGCTGATCAGGGACGGAGTCGTGATAGTTGGGGTCAGAACATTATCACATGCGTCTTTGACTACAGGTGCTGTCGGTTGTAACGCATCAGCAGGACAATTTACGGTTGATGATCCATCGGATGGCATCGTTACAACAGGGGCATCAATCGTATAGGTGTAAACCCAGCTATAAGTTGCGTTAGCGCAGTCCGTATAAGTGAACGTCCAGGTCTTGTCGCCTGAACAGATTGGGTCGGCGCTTGGTACACCGGCACTCACGGCGAGGGTTCTGCCGCAGTTATCCGTTACCACCGGAGGAACTGGCGCTGTCGCGTTAGCGGCACAAGCCACATGAACGGCGGCAGGATTCGATGGCATCGTTACAACAGGGGCATCAATCGTATAGGTGTAAACCCAGCTATAAGTTGCGTTAGCGCAGTCCGTATAAGTGAACGTCCAGGTCTTGTCGCCTGAACAGATTGGGTCGGCGCTTGGTACACCGGCACTCACGGCGAGGGTTCTGCCGCAGTTATCCGTTACCACCGGAGGAACTGGCGCTGTCGCGTTAGCGGCACAAGCCACATGAACGGCGGCAGGATTCGATGGCATCGTTACAACAGGGGCATCAATCGTATAGGTGTAAACCCACTCTGCTGATATTCCGGTACAATCGGTGTAAGTCCAGGTGTAAGTTTTAGTTCCCGAGCAAACCGGGTCTGCTCCTACCACAGGGCCTGTAACTGTAAGAGGTGCTCCGCAGGAGTTATTGACCGTTGGATTAGCCGGTACTGTTTGGGCATCGGATATACAAGCCACTGTAGAAGCACCCGCAGTCGGCATGGTGAAGGTCGGCGGAGTTATCGTAATCACCTGTACACACCCCGCCGATTTCCCATACTTATTCACCGCAGTCCAAGTACGACGAATAGTATAATTACTTGCACAACTACCCGGAGTGATCGCATCATTATAAGAAATAGCTGGTGCCGGATCGCACGGATCAGTCGCTGTCGCAAAGCCAAACGCTTCAGGTGTAGTCGGATCAGTACAATTAACAGTAGCATTAGGAGGGCAAGTAATAACCGGAGGATTTGCATTCACGGTTATCGTTTGGGTGCAGGTAGTTACATTCCCGGATGCATCAGTAATCGTCCAGATAACGGTAGTTACACCTACCGGATACACTCCGCTGGCGTTGTTGGTTCCAGTAATGCTATTAACCAATGTATATCCTTCGTTACATGGATCAGATACCGTCGGAACAGGGACGGTCACATTGGCAGAACATAATCCCGGATCTGCATTTTTAGTAATATCGGGAGGACAGCCAGAAGTAAATACAGGTTTATTCAGGTCCTTGATCCAAACATTGAATGAACATGAAGCCGAATGACCTGATGCATCCTTTACCGTATAGGTAACGACAGAAACTCCCACATCAAAGGTTTGTCCACTAACAGAGTTGATACCAGTGGCAGGACTACTGATGATAGATCCGTTCGGTTTTTGAATAGTCCAGGTTTGTAAAACTACTCCACAGTTATCTGCTGCAACCGGATCTGGAATGGTAACATTGGTCAAAGCACAACTACCCAGAGGTGCAGTTTGTACTACATCAGCCGGACAAGTGATTGTCGGGGGTTGATTATTATCAGTAATAGTCACCGTCTGATTACAGGTGGATGAATTTCCACAGGCATCAGTAGCGGTCCAGGTCACAGTGGTAGTACCTAGCGGGAACTGAGCTGGAGCATTATTAGTAATAGTTATTTCTCCTGAAGCCGAACAATTATCATTCGCTGTCGCTGTTCCCATAGTTATTCCGGTAGCATAACATTCATTTTGATCGGTCGTTCCGGTTACATTTGCCGGACAGGTAATTGCTGGTCCCTGAGTATCAACAATCGTGAATGTTGCCTGAGTTGTTGAACTGTTTCCACAGGCATCTTTAGCTGTAAAAATAACATTTACAGCACCCGTTGCGCCACATAAATCGGACAATCCCGTATAATTATTACTCCAGGTTACTGTACTACAATCATCTGAAGCAACAGCTCCGGCATGATTTGCCAACCAACTATTTAAGGCTGCGGTATTTCCGGTACCATCGCATTCTACTGTAAGATTCTGAGCCTGAGTTGTAATTGCAGGAGGAGTATCATCATAAACTGTAATAACCTGAGTAAATACAGTACTTACGTTGTTGCAATTATCTCTGGCCGTCCAGGTATTGGTATAAGTCCCCGAATTTGGACAAGATCCCGGAACAAAGACACCTGAAGTTTTAGTCAGTGTAGGAGTAGGATCGCATAAATCTGTCGCTATCGGCTCTAAAGCACGGGCAGCATTCAGTCCTATATTATCAGAGCAATCAACTGATCTGTTCAATGTCCCTGCAACTGTTAACCAAACAGGAGGCACAGTATCAATCACTGTAATCGTCGATGTAGCTGAACTTACATTTCCACACTGGTCAGACGCTCTAAAGGTGACGGTAAGCGGAGGTTGATTACATGCCATATTGATACCAGTGTAATTATCCGTCACAGGAACTGGTACTGTTCCATCCATCGCGGTTGCTGATGCACGCCAATTTGCGATCTGTTGAGCCGCACCGGGAGCATTACACTGCACTACCAAAGGAGAAGGTACAACAAGTGAATTTGGACCAAGCCTATCAAAACGAACACTAAAATTATGCGTTGCTGTATTACACTTCACTCCACTCTGGGTTTCAGTAACTACTAACGAATAATCACCTTCTACCTGAGGTTTCCATGAAGGATTAGTGGAAAGAAGTGTTCCTGATCCGTTTGGACCGCTAAACCATTGATAAGTATAAGTCAGATTTATTGGAGTGATATTTGCATTGATTGTTGGAATATTATTTGCACAAATATTCCCCGGATCAATATTAAACTGAATATCAATCTTGGGTAGTGTTGTTACAGTAAATTCACTACAATCTATTATTGGATTATTGTTACAGGACTGTCCTTCTACTGCCCCACAGAATTGATAGACAATAACCGGAGGTGTCAGGCTGTCAGGTGTAAATACAGGATTCGCACAATTTGTACATGACAAGTAGCGCAAAAGAGATTGATCATTTGGACTTTTTACAGACCATACAATTGATCCCGGAACTGCACCAGTAACAGATAAAGTGGTAGCACATTTTGCATCCTGACGGGTTGTAATAGCACCTCCAATTAGCCCGCTAATTGATTGAATGGAATAGGTATTCTTATTATTCCCAGGTTTACAGAATGTTAGGGTATAAAACCGTCCTCCGGCTAAACATATTGCATCTCCTACTTTAACAGGAGTTCCACAGTCAACCTGATAATAGAGTGCTCCGGGTGGAACCGCTCCTGATTCAATATTAAAAATTAATCCAACTGCATCTTTATCCAGATACACATTAAATGATGTACACCGCGGAGGAGGAGGTCCGGTAGCTCCACAGCAAATACCTTCTCTTTTATGTAAAGGAGAAATCCAAAGGCTATCGGGAGCTCCATTTAATAATGCCGGATAATAAGGCACATTGTCCTGACAAATAGGACAATAGGTATTATCTATAACCGTAATGACCTGAGTGCATGTATCAGATTGATTACCACATGCATCTCGTGCAACATATTTACGAATAACACTGCTTGGGCAAAAACCGGCACCTTGTGTTAGCCCTGTATACTCTTCATAGGTTAAAATAATTTGAGCATTACCGCTACAAGCATCAACAGCTGTAATATTTACATTTTGATCACTTGCGGGAATAGCATTGGAGTTGGCTACTGAAAAATTATTACAGGTCAATACCGGAGGCTTTGTATCTACAATAGTAATAATTTGTGTACCTGTTGTAGTGTTTTCACTACAATCTTTTGCAGTCCAGGTTCTGGTTATGGTTGACCTCCCTGTACAGCTTCCCGGAGTAGTTACGTCTGTATAAGTAAAAGTTACAGAGCCAGCACAATTATCCGATCCTGTGGGCCACCCTGTATTGTCCGGATGTGTACTCGCAGAGCATTCTATAGTTTTATTAGAAGGTAAGTTTAAAGTCGGTTTTATATTATCTGCAACTGTTATCAATTGCGTCTTGGGCAAAGATGTATTTCCATAAGCATCCGTTACAGTCCAGGTACGTGTAACACTGTAGGTTCCAGTACAACTACCAGGAACAGGTGATCCATCTGTATAATTCACAATTAAGTTTGCAGAAGGAGTGCAATTATCTGATTTATCTGTAACCGTTCCTGTTACAGACGGATTAATACTGGCTGAGCAAGCTGCTGTAACATATACTGTTATAGGAGATGGTGCAGTAAAGATAGGGGGAGTATCATCTAATACTATCACTTCTACCGATGCCGTTGGTACTGAATTGCAGACAACACCGTTTAAGGTTGAAACTGTAGTTCTTCTGAATCTGGTTGTTTGGCTTAAAGCAGGGGATGCATATGTGGCTGACGTTGCTCCACTGATAACACTCCAGGTTGTACCTCCGTCAATTGACTTTTCCCAAATGTAAGTAATGGTGCCTGAACCTGTTCCGGCAGACGAACTAAATGCTGACGGTACTGAATTCGGACATATTTTCTGATTAGAACTAATTGATCCTGCTGTAGGGGTTGACTGAACGGTAATCGAGCCATTAGCTGTTGCTACCACGCAACTATTGCCGGTCGTGGTTACGCTGTAGTTGAATATTCCGGATGCAGTTGGTGTACCACTGATTGTGAAGGTGCTGCCACTAAAAGTACCGGTTACGCCCGACGGTAGTCCTGTTACTGTTGCTCCGGTTGCGCCACCTCCAACACTGTATGTGATATTAGCTATCGGTGTATTGAAACAAACTGTCTGACTTGTTGTTGAAGGGGCTGATGTTAGACTGATTGTGTGGTTTGGATTAACAGTAATAGTACCATTGGCTGTTGCTACCACACAACTATTGCCAGTCGTAGTTACGCTGTAGTTAAACGTTCCGGATGCAGTAGGTGTGCCACTGATGGAGAAGGTGCTACCACTAAAAGTACCGGTTACGCCGGATGGTAAACCTGTTACTGTTGCTCCGGTTGCGCCACCTCCAACACTGTAAGTGATATTAGCAATCGGTTTATTAATACAAACTGTTTGTGTATTATTGGCCGATGTCAGACTGATTGTATGGTTTGGATTTACAGTAATAGTACCATTGGCTGTTGCTACCACGCAACTATTGCCGGTCGTGGTTACGCTGTAGTTGAATGTTCCGGATGCAGTCGGGGTGCCACTGATCGTGAAGGTGCTGCCACTAAAAGTACCGGTTACGCCAGATGGTAGTCCTGTCACGGTTGCTCCCGTTGCGCCGCCGCCAATACTATAAGTGATACCGTTTATCGCGGTATTGATACAAACGGATTGGGTTGATGTAGACGGAGCGGATGTCAGATTGATCGTATGATCCGGATTGACCGTAATGGTGCCGGTTGCCGTGGCGACTATGCAGCTGTTACCGGTCGTGGTTACGCTGTAGTTGAACGTTCCCGAAACGGTAGGTGTGCCGCTGATGGTCAATGTACTGCCGATGAATGTTCCGCTGACTCCTGCTGGCAATCCCGATACCGATGCTCCCGTTGCACCGCCGCCAACACTGTAAGTGATACCGGCGATCGCGGTATTGATACAAACGGTTTGGGTTGATGTAGAGGGTGCGGAGGTCAGGTTGATCGTATGATCCGGATTAACCGTAATAGTACCATTGGCTGTTGCTACCACGCAACTATTGCCGGTCGTGGTTACGCTGTAGTTGAATGTTCCGGATGCAGTCGGTGTGCTGCTGATCGTGAACGTGCTGCCACTAAAAGTACCGGTTACGCCGGATGGTAGCCCTGTCGCGGTTGCTCCGGTTGCGCCCCCTCCTACACTGTAAGTGATATTTGATATCGGTGTATTGATACATACTGTCTGACTTGTTGTTGAAGGAACTGATGTCAGACTGATTGTATGGTCTGGATTAACAGTAATTGTGCCATTAGCGGTGATATTTCCACAACCGCCTGTCAATGTGATAGTGTAAGGGAATGCTCCACTAACAACTGGTGTGCCACTAATCGTTACCACATTTCCAGCCCAACTACCGCTTACACCAGTGGGTAAACCAATGAAAGTAGCTCCTGTTGCTCCGGTGGTGGCATAG
>NZ_JAKZKV010000025.1 GCF_022808675.1 Parabacteroides sp. FAFU027 | reverse complement strand
TATGTTATAATGATAAATAAAGAAATTTAGGTGGTTATAGCATCGGGGTTCCACCTCTTCCCATTCCGAACAGAGAAGTTAAGCCCGATCACGCCGATGGTACTGCGCAAGTGGGAGAGTAGGTAGCTGCCTTTTAAGAAACCCTCATCAGATGATTCTGGTGAGGGTTTTGTCATTTTAGGGATTGAGGGATAGAATTGAAGGAATGATTTAAAACGGATGCGCAGAAAAAATAATTTACTGCGCATCCGTTTTTATTTTCTGCGCAGGGAATATTAATCTGTAGCACTGCAATTCCTTTATAGAGGCTTTAAAATGATGATACCCTTATTTGAATACCTGATTAAGTATTCAGCATTAGTAATATTTCAATCAAAAAGGTGCAGATTTTTGTCATGCGTCGATTATTTCCTAAAATATAATGCTTAGTATCTCTTTTCTTTTCTATATTAGACGTTGTTTTTCAGATGCGATATTTGAGTAATGAAATATCGATATAATGATTGTTAATCAAGTGTTTCAAACGTAGGGAACATTTTATTTCATTCGGATTCTAGTTAACCAATTGATAAATACCATTAGACATGTATAAGTTTTATTTTCTCCTGTTTGTTCTGTCATTAACTTTCGCTTCCTGCCGAAATGAGGAAGGTGAAGGTGGCTCTTCCTCCGTTCAAGGTTATGTGTATAAAATCATTCACAGTGACAATAATTACTCTTTGCAGACTGATACAGTCCCGGCAAGTAAAGAGGATATCTATATAATCTACGGCGATGACGAGTTTTATGGCGATGATGAGAAAGCTGGAGCTAATGGTTTTTTCCAGTTTAAATATTTGCGCGAAGGAGATTATAAGTTATTTGCATATAGTTCTTTATCTGACGGGATCAAAAATGCGGTTACTACATCTGTTCATTTAGGTAACCACAAAACAGTTGTCGCTGATACAATCTTTATTCACACAGGGGATGCATACGGTAAATCCATTGTGAAAGGCCAGATATATGTAAACTATTATCATAAAGGTGATTTGGTTGCTTACGCACAAGCTGGTGTTGATCAGCGCGTCTACATCTGTTACCATGGTGAGAATATTCCCTTTGATGATGTAAAAGCCGGTTTAAACGGGGAGTTTGGTTTTGAGAAACTAAAGCCGGGTACTTATGATATCTTTGTGATTACCGAAAATCCTGATACAGAAGCTCAGAGTTCTATAAAACAGACAATCACTGTTTCTCATACCGATACCATCTATACGTTACCTAATACATTTACTATTTCTGTCGCTGTTTAATCATTTAATTACCTAATTCATGAAGTTATTCTCAAAGTTATTTTCAAGTCTTTTTTTATTTGTATTTGTCGTAAATCTGAATGCTCAGGATAATGATGTGTCAAAGAAACACGAGCGTAAAAAAAATCTTACGGTAAAAGAGTGGAATACTAAAGATAATAAACGTTTTCTGGATCACCAGACTGTCTATAATGAAGCTGGTAAAAAAATAGAAGAAAGTGAATATTCTGCCTACGGATTGCGTGAACGTGTAGTTTCAGAGTATGATGCTCAGGGGCGTTGCTGCAAGCAAGTGATCTATAATGACCGGAATAAGGTTAACCGTATTCGTAAAATCGAATACAATCCGGATGGTTCTCGTAAATGTCAGTATAATTACTATCCCAACGGCAAGCTTGAATCCGTGAAGGTGTATGAATATAGCAACGACAACTGATTTTTAATGAATCAGCAAGAAAAAGGATATTAAAACGAAGATATTATGGATACAATGAATTCTCAGGATCAAATCAGACAGCTTCTGCTGTTACATGATCCCATAACACTGGGGCAGATGGAAGGTATTCGTCTGATGAATCGCATTGACCGGAAATTCATGACTAATCTTTCTATTCTTCCTAAAATTCTGAAAGCGACAATTCCCCTATATTATGTTCAGGAAGTTCAGGGGAAGAGAGTTTCTCCATACGAAACGATTTACTTTGACACCGATGAACTGACGATGTACACGATGCATCACAACAGCAGACGGAATCGACAGAAAGTTCGTATGCGTTCGTATGTGGACTCGGATTTATCCTTTCTGGAGGTGAAAAAGAAAGACCTGAAAGGGAAAACCGATAAAGTCCGCATTAAGATTAACGCCCATAGAAATGAGCTGATGTCGGATGATAAAACTTCCCGTTTTGTGGCTAAAGAGACTCCGTATCATTCCTCTGCGTTAAAGCCTCAATTGGAAAATGATTTTTCCCGGATTACTCTGGTAAATAAAGAAATGACTGAGCGGCTTACCATCGACTTTCATATTCGATTTTGTAATTGTAAAACTCATATCAAAGAATCGGCTGATAAACTAGTCATCATTGAAATTAAGTCTGATGGAGATGCTGATTCTCCTATTCTGAGTATTCTTTCCGAATTGAGAATACGACCGGTAAGTATCAGTAAATATTGTCTTGGCACTGTGCTGACAAATCCCAACGCAAAACACAACCAGTTTAAAAGAAAACTAGTATTCATCAACAAACTAACCAACGCATGTTTTTAGCAGAAAAATTTCCTGATTTTGACCCTTCTATTGCTCAACAATACGGTGAAGGATATAGTAATATCACCGGAATGGAACTTTTCGGCAATCCTTTTTTCGATTCGAATGCTTTCTGGATGTTGACTATCCGTTTCGGATTCAATCTTTTAGTAAGTGCCATACTTATTCATTGCCTTTATTTCCGTAAAGGGAAACGACGTGATTATTATTTTACTCTGTTTATGTTCAGCATCACCATGTTTCTTCTTATTTATCTGATGGATAATGTGAAGATTCAGATAGGACTTACCCTGGGGCTTTTTGCCATTTTTGGAGTCATAAAATACCGGACGGAATCTGTTCCTATTCGCGAAATGACCTACCTGTTTATTATCATTGGTGTTTCTGTTATCAATGGTTTGGCGACAAGTGTAAGTTATATGGAATTGATTGCAACGAATCTCTTCTTTATTCTGGCTGTTTGGGCGCTGGAAAGTACTAAGTTTTTGAAAATCACACCTTCCAAGTTGATTCTATACGATAAAATTCACCTGATAACAGTGGATAAAAGGGAGGAAATGATTGCTGATATAGCGAAAAGAACAGGACTAAAAGTCCTTAGTGTAGAGATTGGACATATTGACTTCCTGCGTGATATTGCATTCGTGAAGGTGCATTACGACCTCAATGGAGAAGAGCCCTGCACGATTGAAAACATTACTAAACTAGGTGAATATAATGGCTAACGAAAAGCTGGCTAAAGCTTTCAAATATTCACTTTCGCTTCTCTTCCTGTTGGTTAACGGATGGGTGTGTCAGGCTCAGGATTTTGATTGGGGAACTGCTCTTGGAGTCGAGCTGAATAAGAAGGTTACAAAGAAATTCAATGTAGGGCTTTCCCAGGAATTTCGTCTCAATGACCAGGCCTCCAATTTGTATCGTTCTGCTACACAAATAGGCGTTGAATACAGCTTTTTTCGCAAAGTCTGTAAAGCGGGCCTTTTTGGAACGTTTATACGCAAGGAGAACAAATCTACATTGTTTGACAGCCAATACCGGTTAGGAGCTGATTTGTCGGCAGAGACTGAATATAACCAGTTAGGGATATCATTTAGAACAAGAATGCTTTCTACCTGGCGGGATGAATCATTAGGTTCTTATAAAGTGAATCCGAAACTCTCATTCCGGAATCGATTGCAGTTGGAGTACAAACTCTTTGCGTCGCCATTGAAGCCTTATTTTTCTTTTGAACCATTTGTTTATCTTAATGCACAAGGTGGTGCATATATCAACAACCTGCGATATTGTTTGGGTACCAGTTACAGGTTTAATAAACGCTCTTCACTGGATGGCGGGATAAGGCTGGACAAAGAGATTCAGGTGGCGAATCCGGAGAGTTTTTTGTCATTCGATTTATCCTACAAATACAGATTCTAACCTTTCGCTTTTTATTAACCAATCACAGCGTCGGCAAGTCATTGTCCGGCGCTTTTCTTTTATGAAGATGTGAGCATTTACCAACTTTCCTGTTCTGACTTTTCAACATATTGCATCAGATCAGGAAAGAAGTCATGGAACCGTTCTTCCAATTCAGGAAAATGGCGTTGTAAAAAGTCAATTGTCTTTTCCGGTTGAATGGCGGACGTTTTATAATTCGCCATAATTTCCAGCGAATTACGTAATCCACTGACTGTTGAATAGCGGCAAAGCCTATTGGTAGAGATAAAATGCCAGATAAATCCCTTTACACGTTCGGGCAAATGTGTATAGTTGCGAATCATCGCGTAGTAGAAGTTAGCTGAAAACAGAGATAGCGAACGGTTATCGGAATATTTCCCGAAATGAAGTGCCAGGAAATGGTCGAAATACATATCCAGCAAAATCCCGGAATATCGCCCGAATTCAGGACGAAGCATTACTACCGTATCACGCACTACCGGATGATTATCGGTATAGCTGTCAATCTGTCGGTGAAGCCTTATGCCATAACGGATCTCATCAGGAAACCTTTCCAGCTGTCTCCCTTTAACAAAGTCGCCGATAAAGTTACCGACTTGTCGTTGTCGGTTGTCTCCGGATAGGAATATGTGTGCAAGATAATTCAATAATAGATAGCTTTGGCGGTAACAAAAGTAGCAATTTATCATTGAATGGCGAGATACTAAACTTTTTCTTCAGAACAATCACTTCGTTTAAGCAAAAAGCTCTATTTTTGAAGGAAATACTAAATTCTAAGAAATCAGGATAATAAGAATACTAATGAAGAAACTATTTGTACGAAAGAGTTTGTCGTCCATTTTTGAAGAGGTAGAAAATAATCATCATGGATTGAAAAAGAACCTGGATGCCTGGCATCTCACGCTGTTGGGAGTAGGAGGGGTAATCGGTGCCGGTATTTTTGTAATAACCGGAACTGCTGCTGCACTCCATGCCGGACCATCGTTGGTCATTTCCTTTATTTTGTCAGCCATTGGCTGTGCATTGGCCGGTTTGTGTTACGCTGAGTTTGCCTCCATGATTCCTATTGCAGGAAGTGCATACACTTACGGATATGCTACGATGGGTGAATTTATCGCATGGATTATCGGATGGGACCTGATTCTGGAATATCTGTTCGGCTCAGCTACCGTTGCTGTGGGCTGGAGCGGCTATGTGGTAAGTTTTTTGAAAGACGTAGGTTTGCCACTGCCGGAAATTATCAGCCAGAGTCCCTTTACATTCGATGCACAGGGATGGCATCATACAGGAGCATTAATCAATTTCCCGGCTGTATTTATTGTCGGATTAATGTCAACACTACTCGTTGTTGGCATCAAGGAATCGGCGAGATTCAATAATGTGATTGTTTTGATTAAAGTGGCTGTTATTCTGCTCTTCATTGGATTTGGAATCTCTCATATCAATGTCGCACACTGGACTCCGTTTATTCCTGCAAATACCGGTACCTGGGGACATTATGGATGGTCTGGGATTTTGACAGGAGCAGGAGTTATTTTCTTTGCCTATATTGGTTTTGATGCTGTTTCGACTACTTCTCAGGAAGCGAAAAACCCCAAACGCGATATGCCTATCGGAATCCTGGCCTCGTTGGGGATTTGTACCGTTCTCTATATTTGCGTTAGCTTAGTGCTAACAGGTATTGTGGATTATCATGATCTGAATGTTCCGGCTCCAATCGCATTGGCTATTGATACGGCAGGACCTGCTTTGATGTGGCTTCGTCCATTGGTGAAAATTGGAGCAATAGCTGGATTAAGCTCCGTTGTGTTGGTCCTTTTGCTTGGACAGTCGCGCGTCTTTTATTCCATGGCTCACGATGGTCTCTTATGGAAAAGTTTTGCCAAAACACATCCGAAATTCAAAACACCTCATATTACAACAATTGTTACCGGCACATTTGCTGCTCTTTTTGCCGGTTTGTTCCCTATTGGCCTGCTGGGCGAATTGGTTTCAATCGGTACCTTGCTGGCATTTGTGATTGTTTGTATCGGGATTATTATTTTGCGCAAAACAGAGCCCGATGTTCCCCGTTCTTTCAAGACGCCATTGGTACCTGTTGTTCCGATATTAGGTGCTTTGGTCTGTTTATTGCAAATGGCATCATTGCCCAAAGATACCTGGATTCGTCTGATAGCATGGATGCTTATTGGCTTCACGATTTACTTTACTTACGGAAGAAAACATAGTAAAATCCGGAAAGCTGCTGCTCTTCGGGAAAAAGAATAACGGTTTAAATGCGGTTTAGCACGATAGAAGGCATTTTTATTTATCCGGTATTAGGAAATAAGGAAATAAACTTCTATCTTTGCACCCGCAAAACCAAGGATGGTCTCGTAGCTCAGCTGGATAGAGCAACAGCCTTCTAAGCTGTGGGTCGTGGGTTCGAATCCCGCCGGGATCACTGGAAACAAATAAACCGTAATTGATTTTTATCAGTTACGGTTTTTGCATTTTAGCACCTATATAATTTAGAAATGAATTCTCAGGAACAAGATAAAGAAAAAGAGGTAACGATTAAAGTGATGAAAGATGGGCCGCTGGTGATTCAGGGACCAATCACTCTTACCTATGCAAATGGAACCGAAAGCCGTAAAATGGCTTTTACTTCGCTGTGTCGTTGCGGCGAATCGAATAATATGCCTTTTTGTGACGGATATCACCGGAAAGCCGGATTTTGTTCTGAAACATAATAAGAATCGGATATGGAAAATACAGAAGTAAAAGTCATCAAGAACGGTCCGGTTTACGTGAAGGGCAATTTCAGGATTGTCGGGACAAACGGATTGACGTATGATGTGAAAGATGAAGCATGGCTTTGCCGTTGCGGGGCATCAAATAACAAACCGTTTTGCGACGGAGAGCATAAAAAAGTAGGAGTAAGGGATTAATCCGGATTAGAATAAAAAAGAACGCGGTTTCAGTTGAAAATACTGGAACCGCGTTCTTTTTAAGCTCTATAACGAATGGTTTATATCATTACTTAGGGGAATATTCCCCTAAGCTTCGTGGAATTTTTTGGTAGAAGGTATTCTTTTCAAATAATATAGCCACGAATGCACGAATAAAAGTCAGAAGCACTAAATGTGTTGAATTTCAAATGTAAATACAAATCGAAAGACACAAATACTTTTCCAAAATTGGAAAAGAAAAAGATACTTTCTTATTCGTGGATTGACTGCGTCGAACTACGTTTCGTGGCTTAGACATTAAGAATGTTTCATCCTTAATAGAATACCTCAAGCCGTTTTAGAGCTTCTTTTTATATGATTGTCATAACCTGATTTCTACAAAAAAGAAAAGGTTGTCATCACGACAACCTCAACCCTTTATTAACCTTAAATCTAATACCATGAAAAACACATTGCAAATGTAAGGGCTTTTTTTCTGTTGTACAGCATAAATAGCCAAGAAAAATCACGATTTTAATGCTATATAACACATGAAATAGCTTTGTAATATCGTGATTAACTTTTGTGCTCGCCAAGCATGGCTTTTTCCCGCTCTACATCTGCCCGGGATTTACTCATCGTAACCAGATATACTCCGCTGAAAATCAAGAGTGCAGCCGTGGGTTTTTCCCAGGTCAGTACATCTTGTCCGACTGCAATGGCGGCAAATGAGGCCACAAGCGGTTGCAGGTAGTTGTAAGAACCTACCGTTGTAGGTCGTATGCGCTTCAATGCGACCGGAATCAGGAAGTAGGAAACGAAGGTTGCGAAGAACAGAACATAGACCACCCGGATGATGGCCGATTCATTGAAAACCGCAAACACCTTTGCACTGACCACATCGTGATAGGTAAACGGGATAATCATAAAGGTGGAAAACAAGAACATCCATTTCAGCAAGGTGACCGGAGTGTATTTCATCGTTACCGGCTTGGTGATCACCAGGTATATCGCGTAAGAACCTGCCGCAATCAAACAAAAGAGATTTCCCACCCATGAACTTGCCCGGACGCCTTCATGCGTCTGCATCACGATAATGAGGATGGCTCCCAATGCGCCGATGATAACCCCCAACGCCTTCTTCGCAGTTATCGGCTCTTTGAGTACGGCCGCCGAAATCAGCATCACCATCACCGGTGAAAGTGTTGCAATAATGGAAGAGTCAATCGGGGAAGTCTTGGAGAGACCAATGATAAACATCATCTGGTTAAAAGCCATTCCGAAGAAACTTCCGAAGAATATAACGGGAAAGTCTTTCAAATCGACTTTCTCTTTTTTCTGGAAAAAGGAGACCAGCCAAAACATCATCGTTGCAAATACGATCCGCATCGTGGTCATGGCCGGAGGCGCTACCCATTCTGGTATAAGGCTTTTGGTGATGGGTACGTTCAGGGCGAATATTACGCTGGCCGTCAGCATGGCTGCGTGGCCTTTTGTTTTTTCTGTCATGAAGTTGAAGATAAGCCCCCAAAATCCCACTATAGTGGACTTTGGGATGCGATTGAATTAGAGAATCCCGTTTTGAGAATTCATCAGTTACCATCTGTATAAAGAGAGTGATGGATTGTTGTATCTTTTCCCCTCCCTATCGGGGAGGGTTAGGGTGGGGCTCTTCTTAATACAGTCTTCCTTGCCAGGCCTCCCGCTCTTCCATCCGTTTATTCAGTTTATGGATGAATACCGCATTTTTGGTTCCCCAATCCGGTTTTATCAATAGTTCCTTCGGGGATTGCGATACGAAACGCTCCATGAAGAACTCGGGATTAATCCGTTCGGTGAAGTCGATGCAGAGGTCGATGTACTCGTCGATGGTAAAGAAATGAAACTGCTCCGGTTGTTCCTCGTATTGCTTCACCATTTTGGTATGGCGGTTCAGTTGCAGTTGGTGCATCTTGACCGTGCGAAGCGGGAGTTTGGATATTTCGGTCGCGTGGTTCAGTATATCTTCACGGCTTTCGCCAGGAAGTCCCAGAATAAGATGCGCACCGACATTTAGGCCGCGTGCAGCAGCCCGTTTAATCGCATCAACCGACTCAGCATAAGTATGGCAACGGTTGATGTATTCCAAAGTCTCGTCTTTTGTACTTTCGAGGCCAAATTCAAGCAGGATGAATGTCTTCTTCGACAACTCTTCCAACAAGTCCAGGATGGCATCGCTCACGCAGTCGGGACGGGTGCTAATCACCAAACCTACCACCTTATTTACACTCAAAGCCTCTTCATACAACGCACGCAAGTTGTCCACGTCGCTATATGTATTGGTATAAGACTGGAAATAGGCGAGATAGTGCATCTCCGGATATTTCTTTGAGAAAAACTCCACACCACCTTCCAGCTGTTGGGTGACACTTTCCGGTTTGTGAGTGTATTCGGGGCTGAAGGTATGATTGTTGCAATAGGTGCATCCTCCACGGCCTTTTACCCCGTCACGGTTGGGGCAGGTGAAGCCTGCATTCACGGAAATCTTTTGTACTTTGTAAGGAAAATAGAGTTGGAGGAAGTCGGTGAATTCTTTATAACGTTTCTGTTTAAGCATAACTAAGTTTGTCATTTCAAGCTGTTTGTGTTTTTGATTTGATATGTAAAATGTACGGAAATGACGCTGCAAAAGTAGCTGTTTTTTAGCAGAGTGCAGGGTTAAATAGTGCAAAGCCAAATCCGGAGGCCCAAGGTCAGGGTATTAATTGCTATTTTTGCAACTTGATATAGGAATATTGATAGTTACCTATAGCGTGCGTCCTATGAAAACAGGGGTATAAATTCTCGATTGACCCCTCCCAACCTCCCCTAAATGGGGAGGAGCTGGTGCAAACACCACGAGTATCAGATGGAAAAGCAGATTAAATGTGCTAATATTCATGCACAGAACTGCGTCATAGCCCCCATTTTGGGGGTTGGGGGGTCGGACAGATGAAGATTGCACGATATGTCCACCAAGAACCAGATAATTCAGCCTTTTGAGGCAAGATTACATGATATTTCTTTTTTTGATTACATAATACTCAATTCAATGAAAAAACTGATTGCGGTAGCATTTGCCTGCTTATCCATTACCGGATTTGCGCAAAAACACACTCCGGAGCGACTCAAAGCGATTGTAAACGGAGCTTTTGATTGTAAAAAGGTAAATCCGATCCGTTCGATGGCCGATGGGGAGCATTTTACCCAAATGAACAGTGACAGCACCGCCATTCTGCGCTATGCCTACAAGACCGGGAAGGTTGTGGATACCCTCTTTTCGGTGAGAACCGCCCGTGAGTGCAACTTTAAGAAGTTTGTCGATTATGAGATTTCGCAGGATGAATCCAAGGTGCTGGTATGTTGTGACAAGGAGCAGATTTATCGCCGTTCGTACAAGGCCAACTACTATGTGTATGAAGTGAAACGCAATCTGGTGTCGCCGTTGTCAAAAGGCGGCAAGCAGCAGATGGCGATGTTCTCGCCCAATGGCCGTTTGGTGGCATTCGTGCGTGATAATAATCTCTTTCTGGAAAAACTGGATTATGGCACCGAATCACAAATCACCAAAGACGGGGAAGCCGGAAAGATTCTTTACGGAATTCCCGACTGGTTGTATGAGGAAGAGTTCGAGTTTAACCGCACTTTTGCCTTTTCTCCGGATAATAGCACCCTCGCTTTCCTTCGTTTTGATAAAACGCAGGTGCCGGAATACACTTTTCCTATATATAAGGGTATGGCTCCGTCGCATGACGAGTATGCCACTTACCCGGGCTTTGAATCGGTGAAATATCCGAAGGCGGGACAACCCAATCCCAAAGTTTCAGTGCAGACTTTTAATCTGATGAGCAAGGTTATCAAAACGATGGTGCTGAAAGACGAGGAGATTGAATACATCCCCCGCATCCGTTTTATGCCTTACGACGGACAATTGGCGGTGTTTACCCTGAATCGCCAGCAAAACAAGCTGACTATTTACGCGGCCAATCCCGGATCGGGACTGACCAAAATCCTGATACGGGAAGAGAATGATAAATATGTGGATATTGAGAACTTTGACAAAACGGCTTTCCTCGCCGACCGCATCGTCTATGCGAGCGAAAAGGATGGCTACCGTCACCTGTATGACTATTCGCCGACCGGAGTGTTTCGCAAACAAATCACGAAAGGTGCGTGGGAAGTCACTGATTTCCTCGGTTACAACAGCGCCAACGGTACTTACTATTACCAATCCAATGAGGGAAGCCCGTTGCGCACTGCCGTTTATGCGATGGATGCCAAAGGTCGCAAAACTCGTCTCACAGCCGGTGAGGGAAGCAATACGGCAACCTTTAGCAGTGACTTTCGTTATTTTGTAAATGCCTATTCCAATACACAGACCCCGACCGTTACTACGATTAACGATGCTTCGGGCAAGATGTTGGTTACGATAGAAAACAATACCGCGCTGAAAGCGAAGCTCAATGCAACCAACCTGTTGCCGAAAGAGTTCTTTACTTTCAAGACCGGCAAAGAGGTTTCGCTCAATGGCTGGATGATTAAACCGGCCAGCTTCGATGCGCAAAAACGTTATCCCGTGGTGATGGTGCAATACAGCGGACCCGGTTCGCAAAACGTGAAAGATACATGGACCTATGACTGGACGCAGCACCTGGCGCAAAGCGGTTATCTCGTGGTGTGTGTGGATGGTCGCGGTACAGGGGGCAGGGGAACGGCTTTCCGCAACCAGACTTACAAGCATCTCGGCCTGATGGAAGCGGAAGACCAGATAGAAGCGGCGAAATATCTTTCCACCCAGTCGTATGTCGATAAAAACCGCCTCGCCATCTGGGGCTGGAGCTATGGCGGATACAACACGCTGATGGCTTTGTCGCTCGGTAACGGTATCTTCAAAGCGGGCATCTCCATCGCGCCAAACACCGATTGGAAATTCTATGACACCGCTTACACCGAGCGTTATATGCAGACACCGGGCGAAAATGCCGAAGGTTACGAGCTTTCATCACCGATTCACTACGCGTCACAGTTGCAGGGTAACTTGTTGCTCGTGCAGGGCATTGCCGATGATAATGTTCACTTCCAGAATACAGCCGAGTATGCCGAGGCTTTGGTGCAGGCCGGCAAACAATTCGAGATGCAAATCTACACCAACCGCAATCATTTCCTGACCGGCGGCAATACACGCCAGCACCTGTATGAACGCTTTATGCGCTTCCTGGAGATGAATCTTTGATAGCTGAATTTTCTATCACAGAGGACAACTGAGTTTTTACACAGAGGGCCGCAGAGATTTTTTTGAAAGTCTCTGCGGCTTTTTTCTGTTCGGCAAACCTAAAAGGGATTTAAAACCTGTTAGGTGGTGTGTCAAAAATCAGTTATAATGGAAAAAAATCTTCGGACCACTTTGCTAATGAGTGAGCATAACTTCGCATTGTCATCCCGTGTCAGGCACGGGATGACAGTGCGATGTTTCGTTCGTCTGTAAAAAATAGAACGAAGTTATTTTCAGAGTTATGGACTATATGTGTTATTAAGCGTCAAGCGGCTCTAAGCCGCTTGCAGGATTAAAAAAATGAATTGAAATATCCTTCCCGGAAGAATCTATCGGGTGCAGCGGTTTTTAACCGCTGAATTGAATTAGATTCGAGAGGCCACTAGTGTCCCATAAAAATTGGGACGAATTAAAAATCAAATAAATTTGGCTCATTAAGCCTAAAACGCTCTTTGTCATTTTGAAATTTAGTTTTGTCGAAGAGGTCTCGAAGATGAGTTTTATCAG
>NZ_JAKZKV010000024.1 GCF_022808675.1 Parabacteroides sp. FAFU027 | reverse complement strand
AAGACTATATCTTGTTGCTTTAACGCCTTAATATCGCGATTAATGGTACTCTCACCGCAGTTGAGTAACCTGTTCGCCAGGTCTTCGACAGTTAGCAATCCACCTTGTTGGAAAGCTTCGTTGCAGATGCGGATAAGACGATGTTGCCGGAGGGCAATTACACCGTTCTTTTCACGAACCAAAAGATCTTCTTCCCCCGAATCAAGGGTGAGCGTTACGGTCTTCATCTGACATTCAGATAGCCTTTTCTTTGGTGAGTTTTCAATTCCAACAACTTCAAAGCAGATCTGTCCCGGTTTCATACTGGCTTGGTTGTCAAAAAAGGGTTGGTACGTTTTGTAAACCACATTCAGGATGGCTTTGGCCTCAAACATAGAGCAGTTCATGCCAGCTTGAAGTTCATTAAAGAATTGCGTATCTAACTGTTTTTGCTTTAGACGATCCCATTTCTGGAGAGCTGAATTGTTAATCATAATCGTAGGATTAATAAACAAAACTTCTTAGCAGCAGCCTCACTCCGTTCAGGCTTCGCTACGCTCCGCCTTCACTTCGTGAGGCTGCTGCTAAGATTCCAAATATCATCTATTATAACAATAATTTCAAAGAACTTATCTTCTATCCCTACTTCGTTGTCATATGACACAAACGTAGGGGATATAGGGGCGGTAAACAGAGAGAAAGTGCCTTCAAATACATTTAATCCTCCTCTCTTTATCCTTCTATTCAGGAACTCACCTCAACGGTAATCTTCCTCAGCTGCCCATCCCGATACTCACTCGGTGTTACATCAAACTCACACTTAAAGCAACTACTGAAGTATTTCGGATTATTGAACCCCACAGCATAAGCAATATCTGAAATCGGATCGCTGGTATTAGTCAGCATCCGGCAAGCATGTTTGAGACGAACGTTCCGGATAAACTCACCGGGTGAAAGTTCGGTTAATGATTTCAGTTTGCGGTGAAGGGTCGATTTGGAAACATTCATCTCTGTCGCAAACCGGTCGAAATCGAAGGTGAAGTCTCCCATCCGGGCTTCTACCACCTCCAATGCTTTTTTCATAAACTCATTATCCAACGAGTTATACTGCATGGCCGATATGCCTACCTCCTTCTGCTCCCTAAACTCACCGGCCTTTTGTTTCCGTTTCTCGATCAGGTTTTGCACCCGCGCTTCCAGCACCTTCATTTCAAATGGCTTAGGAATATAGGCATCGGCGCCGGCCTTGAAATATTGCACCTGATCATCGGCTGCTACTTTTGCAGTCAGGAGCAGAATATCGATGTGGCTGGTTGCCAGGTCTGACTTCAGGGTACGACACAGCGTCAAACCATCCATTTCGGGCATCATCACATCGGAGACAATCAAATCAATATCGTGCTCAGCGACCAGAGAGAGTGCCTCAACGCCATTATATGCTGACAACACCTTATACTGCTGGCCCAGATAATCCACAATAATCTGGTTTAGTTCCTTATTGTCCTCAACCACCAGCAACGTATTTCCGGTTGTTGGTTCCGGGTTAGAAATCAGAGCCGCTTCATCTGTCGCATTCAATTCCGGAGTTTTATTTCTTGAAACATACTGATAAATCTCACCCGGATTAATTTCATCATCGGCAAAAGCTTCTCTGGAAACCGGAATCCGAAAGGTAAAGCAAGCGCCTTTACCCGGAAGATTCTCTGCCCGGATTTCCCCTTTATGAATCTGAATCAGATCACGTGTCAGGGCCAGGCCAATCCCATTGCTCTGGCTTTGGTCGGAACTGCTGCTGATATAAAAGCGGGTGAAAATATGCGGCAAATCCTTTTCATCAATTCCTTTTCCAGAATCACTTACCGCAAGTTGCAGATATTTTACCCCATCAGATTCAGAAAACGAAGCTTTTACCTTTATTACTCCGCCATCAGGAGTAAACTTCAGGGCGTTGGAAAGGATATTATACATTACTTTATCCAACTTATCCGGGTCAAAATAGGCGGACAAACTTTCAGCCTCAACCACCAACGAAAAGTCGATCTTTTTTTCATTAATCAGGGGTTGGAAATTGGTGTAACAGACTTCCCGGATAAAGGCTACAATATCAGCCTGCTTCACCGACAGGTTCATATTCCCGCTTTCAATCTTACGGAAAGCCAGGATCTGACGAATCAACCGCTTCAGACGATCTACGTTCGATTTGATTTTATCAATCTGCGCTTGATCTTCCCGGTGTTTTTGCAACAGTTCATCCACCAGCAATGAGATGATGGACAACGGGGTAAGCAGGTCATGGGAAATATTGGTAAAATAACGAAGCTTGGTCTGCACCAACTCTTCCGATTTCTCCTTTTCAATTTGGGAAATCCGGAGTTTATTGCGAAGTTTTATTCTGTTATAAACGAAATATACACCTACTCCCGACAAAATCAGGTAAACAAGATAGGCCCACCAGGAAAGATAAAAAGGCGGTTTCTTGATAATCTCAAGTGTTGTAATCTGATTACTCCAAGTGCCGGACTCATCGGTCGCTTTGACCATGAAGGTATATTTTCCCGCAGGCAGGTTAGTGTAATTGACGAAACGACGGTTATTCCCCATATACACCCAGTCATTATTCAGCCCGTCCAGCTTATAGGCATACTGGATTTTATCGGCGGAAGAGAGATTCAGGGATGAAAATTCAAGACTCAGGTCATCGTCCGAACTTTTAAGGGTCAATCTCTTTTTGTCTGCATCGTAATACTGGCTACTGTCATTATCAAATATAGATTGGTTCTTCACCTCAATATCGGTGATATACACTTTCTGTCCCGATGCCGATTTCTTATCATTTACACCAGGTGCAAATGCGCAAAGGCCTTTATTACCGCCAAACATCATCGTCCCGTCAGCCAGCTTGACACAGGCATCTTTGGCAAATGAACTGACCAGAATACCATCGGAATGGGTGTAATAGGTAGTCATGTGGTTAGAGGGATTGAAGCGGATAATCTTTTTCACCGTAGAAATCCAGAGCGCTCCCTGATTATCTTCCAGAATATCCAGCACAGACTCTTCCGTGATTCCGTAAAGGCGGCTCACATCTTGCATCGTGTTTGTCTTCTCATCATAGATGTAAATGCTTCCCACACGGGTACCGATGCAGACATCGCCATTCTTCCTGCAACAAATTGACTGAACCGAATTGGTCTGAAGGTTACCTTTGGTTTTGCTGAATACTTTTTCTACTACAAAAGATTTCGAACCGGGCTTATTTCGCAGTTTCAGGATCCCCTGCTTTTCACTTCCTACCCAGATATTGCCTTTTGTATCCTCTTTGATCACCGCGACATTCGTGATCCCCGGATTGACCAATGTTACGTTGTTACTTCCGACAGATCTTCTATAAAGACCATCCTCCATCCCTATCCACACATTTCCCTCGTGATCTTCACAAATACCAGAGTTGGTAATCGCATTCTTTTTGGGCAAAGGGATAAAACGGACGGGACCGGCATTATTCACCCGGTCACTCATGATATAAATACCGGGAGTACCCTCCTTCTTCAGCCATATTTCGTGTGTACTCTGGATGCGTTTTAAAGCACTGACACTTTGAATTGACCGGATTTCAGGATTGGCAACCGGAGAGACATCACCGGTCTTTCGGTTATATGCAAAGACTCCTTTGCGGTTTACAACGATATAAATATACCCATCGGCTGACTCACAAAACCCGACCACAATCGGAGAAAACCCTAAAGTCTGTTTTAACTTAGCCAGTGAATTGGTACGAATGGAACTATTATTGAATTTCAGTCTGAAAATACCGTCTCCGACAGAGCCCAGCCAGAGATTTCCTTGACGGTCCTGCATGATCTCATGGAAAAGCTTGTAATATGGCTCGGGAAACATTGATTCCGACTCAATCTGATTATAAGTGTTTCCACGCTTTTGAAGCACCACCAGCCCATCAAATGTTACAATCCAGATATATCCGGCTTTGTTATCTTTCACCATACTGTAGGCAATATCATTGATGGGAACCGGTCGCCCCTCCTTTTGAACCACAATCTTTTGAAAAGGATTTCCGGGGAGAGCTTTCAAATCCATAGCATATAACCCATCCCCCCAGGTACAAACCAGGAAATGATCCGGTTCATCTTCAATCATCCGGAAGGGGTTGTTATTTCCTCCCATGGAAGGCATTAATCTGAAACTTTGCGTATGCTTATTAAACAGGGCAATGCCGTTATTTGGCATTAAAATCCAAATCCGCCCCTTACTATCCTGATAAAGTGACCTGATAAAATTTCCCGGAAGATATTTTCCGGATGAACCGTGCGTACTGTAACAAACACTCTGCCCATTAGGAGAAACCCTGACCAAACCATTGTTGGATGTTGCAACCCACATATTATTCTCATTATCCCTGAGGATAAAGGTGATCTGATCTTTTTCCGTATAGGGATTTTCCCATCTTTTTATCGAATAGTTTCGCTTATCCAGAATATTGACACCTTCCAGCGTCCCGATCCACAACCTGTTCCGGTTATCCTCGGCTATACATTGGATGCTGTTGCTGGTCAGCCGGTTCGGATTAATCGAACCTGACCGGAATACCTTTATCTGATATCCGTCAAAACGGGATAATCCGTCCTTACTGCCAAACCACATGTACCCCTCACTATCATGGAAGATACGATTGACGGAGTTGGACGGCAACTGATCGATATAAGGAAAATGTTCGAAGCTGAATCTGGCAGGGAGATTTTTTGCCCGAAAATGATAATTACAAAACAGTACGAGAGCAATCGTTATCAGATACTTTTTCATGGTAGTAATTTAAGGTTTGCAAGTTTACTAAATAAATCAGTCTTAAAAGGAGAATATTAGGTCAGTTTTTCGGTCAAACGGGGGTATATATTTCATTCAATCTTATCAAACTGAATATCATGCCTCTTTTTCAGACCTCTTTGACATACAATCAGCCCCCCAGAGAAGCTCACCCGTTTACTTTTGCTGTCATTGTTTATAAACTGATTGCTAACCTAATACTAAATCTATGAACATACATTCTAACTACAGCCCATAAATTATCAGCGTCTTCCGACACTGTTTTTTCATTTCTGCTTTGTCGGAATATTTGTTAACCCCAATTATCGTTTAATCAAATCAATCTAATCAACCATGGATGTAAGAAAAAAAATTCTATCCGTACTTGCTCTGTCAGTCTGCACCTCCATGCCGACACTTTGGGCAAATCAAAATGGAACAGCAGCCAATACGGCAACTGTTCAACAAAAAAAAGGGACTATCACCGGTAAAGTAAAAGACACTCACGGTGAAACTCTTATCGGTGTAAGTATTAAAATCAAAGGAACTACGCTTGGAACCATAACCGACTATAACGGGAACTTCTCATTAAGTAATGTCCCTGCAAACGCTGTTCTTGTATTCTCTTATGTGGGAATGGAGAATCAGGAAGTAGCTGTTGGAAGCAAGACTGCTCTCAGTATTACCCTACAAGATAAATCCGCCGGACTAAATGAAGTTGTGGTTGTAGGTTATGGTACTCAAAAACGAAGTGACATTACCGGGTCTGTAACGTCTGTTCCCAAAGATCGATTCAATCAGGTACCGGTAACGAATGTAATGCAAGCCATTCAGGGTTCGGCTGCCGGTGTTAATGTCTCTCAGACTTCATCTGTTCCGGGTCGAGAAACAACGATCCAGGTTCGTGGAGCAAACTCTATCAATGCTTCAACATCGCCATTTATTGTTGTAGATGGAATTCCATTCTACGGAAGTACGAATGATATCAATCCGGCTGACATCGAATCAATGGAGATTTTGAAAGATGCTTCTGCCGTAGCTATTTACGGTACCCGTGGATCGGCTGGTGTTATCCTTATCACCACTAAAAAAGGTAAATCGGGAGCGCCTATCATCCGTTATAACGGCTACGGTGGCGTTGAAAACATCGCACATGAATTTACCCCCCGGAGTGCAGCTGAATATTACCAAAAATACCAGGATTACAAAACTCAAAAAGCGGGGGCAACCGGTGATCTGATGTATTATGGAGAAGCGGCTAATTACCAAAAATGGGTAAATGGTCAGTTTACACCAACCGACTGGCTGAAAGAAGCGACCCAGCAAGGAAATATACAGGACCATAATATCAGTATCAACGGTGGTACTCAAGAGGCCAGATATTATGTATCGGGGGATCTGTTGGATCAAAAGGGTGTAATTAAAGGATATGACTACAAGCGATTCAGTTTACGTACCAACTTGGATATTAATCTGAAAGAATGGTTGACAGTAGGTACTAACCTCTCATTTGTCAACAATGATTATAGCAATGGGTCTGACAAGGTAAACCTTCTATACGCTTGTGCAATGAGTCCGTTTACTGTACCAACTGACGGCTCGGGTAATTATATCACTTACCCCAATTATCCCGAAACGCTTTACTTGAACCCGATGCTCAATCTTAATGCAGATCTTTCAAATGTAACAAAGAATCTGACCGGTACAGTGTATGCAGAGCTTACTCCTTTTAAAGGACTGAAATACCGCGTAAACGCTTCTCAATCTTACATTATCAATAACTCAAGAAGTTATTACGGAGTCCTTGCCGGTAATACACAAGGGGGATCTGCTTCAGCATCAAGTTCTGAAAAGAAATTCTGGGTAGTTGAAAACATCCTGTCTTACACGAAAGATATCCAGAAGCACCACTTTGATGTTACAGCACTTTACAGTGCTCAAAAAACAAGTTACTTCAAGGATGGCTCAAATGCAGTGGGCTTCATTAACGATGGATTAAGTTATTACAACATGGCAGCAGGTACGACTCAGACTGCGATTTCATCCGCAGCTTACGATTACACCTTGTTGTCACAAATGGGACGTTTCAACTACTCTTATGATAGTCGATATCTATTCTCAGCAACAGCCAGACGAGACGGCAGTTCTGTATTTGGAGCCAACACCAGTAAATACGGTGTATTCCCATCTTTTGCTTTGGGCTGGAACATTAACAATGAAGCCTTTATGAAACAATACACTTTCCTAAACAACCTGAAACTTCGCTTCTCTTACGGAACAACCGGTAACGAAGCGATCGGTATCAATCAAACTGAAACCACATCAGGATCTGGTAAAATTCCATATAACGGCACCGGAGTAATTGGTACTTATGCCAACATATTGGGAAATGCAAACCTAAACTGGGAAAGTACAAGTTCAAAAAACATTGGTTTGGATTTCGGATTCCTGAATAACAGAATCTTTGGAACGATCGAAGCATATCAAAACAACACCTACGATTTATTAATGAAGCGTAATATTCCCAATATCACCGGATATGCAAATGTATATGACAACTTGGGTAAAATTGAAAACAAAGGTCTTGAAATCACCATTAACACCAAAAACCTGAAGATCGATAAGTTCAGTTGGGAAACCAGCCTGAATTTTGCCACTAATAAAAACAAAATTGTTGATTTATATGGGGATGGCAAGGATGACATTGGCAACAAATGGTTTATTGGCAAACCAATAGGTGTGATTTATGACTACGAAAAAATAGGTATCTGGCAGGCGAGTGAGATTGCCGCTACCGATAAAGTCAATAAAGCCGGTGACGTAAAATTCAAAGACCAACTAATCGTAGACTCTGATGGAGATGGTATTCCAGACAAAGGTGATGGCATCATCGATTCGAAAGATAAAGTTATACTGGGACAAACAGCACCGAAATGGAGAGGTGGCATAACAAATACGTTCCATTACGGAGACTTCCATTTAAGTGTGTTCATTGAAACTGTTCAGGGTAGTATGAAAAGTGCAAGTTCAGAAATTTTCTTCGGAGATGAAGCCGGACGACGCAATACACCTAAAGAAGTAGGTTACTGGACTGCTCAAAATCAGGATAATTACTGGCCATCACTTGTTTATGCCAACACTCTGGGATATAGCTTCCCTCTCAAAAACAATTATACCCGTATCAAAGATGTTACTTTGAGCTACACCGTACCTCAAACTTTACTCAAAAAAGCAGGAATCAGCGCTGCAACTGTGTACCTGTCAGGACGTAACCTTTACACATTTACAAACTGGATCGGATGGGATCCTGAAGCCAATCAGGCACCCCGCGGATCAGGAGACTGGACTAACGATTATCCGACAACCAGAACCTTTACAGTTGGTCTCAATATAACTCTTTGATAACGATTAAATCAGAATCACTATGAAAAGATATAATAAAGTATTATTTGGACTACTGCTCGCATCGCAGGTCTTTACTTCGTGTGACAAGTCCTTCCTGGATGAAAAAGTATTAGCATCCTATTCACCTGAAACGCTGACTGACTCTTTGGGGATGGAAGCTCAGATTGTCGGACTTCAGCAACAGTTTAATCCATTTTTATGCAGAGATGACAGACAAGGTTATCTGGCTGTATGGCAAGCCGGAACAGACATAACAATGTCAGTGCAGCCACAAGGTATCGAAACTCCATATGTTACCTATGGTTTGTTGAATTCCACAGATGAAGCTGCCTCCTGGACATGGTCATGGGCTTATAAAATCATCAACAATGCGAATGTTATCATCAACAACATTGAAACCGGCAATGTTGGAACAATGGGACAAGCCAATAAAAACAGCCTTAAAGCTGAAGCTTTATTTTACAGAGCCTATGCGTATAACTTATTGGCAACGTGCTATGGAGGTGTTCCGATCAGCACAACACCGATAACAACTGCTAAAACTGATTTTGTCCGAGCTACTTTGGATGAAGTAAACCAACTGATTGAAAGTGACCTTTTGTATAGTGCACAATATTTACCCTATATCGATCAGGTTAAAAAGACAACCAGTGGCAAATTCCTTTATGGTCGTCCGAATAAAGCGATGGCTCAACAACTGCTGGCAGAGGCCTACCTGCGTATGGATAAACCGGACAAAGCAGAAGCTCAGTGTGATGCAATTATTAGCAGTGGTAAATTTAGTTTGATTACAGCTCGCTATGGCCTCAAAAAAAGTCAACCCGGAGATTGTTTCTCTGATATGTTCTTTGCCGGTAACCAACGCCGCTCTCAGGGTAACACTGAAGTTATTTGGGATATCGAAATCGAAAATCCGACTGATGTTCCGGGCTTAAGCCAGGGAGGAAATCCTCAACAACGCCGTGTATGGGGAGCAGCGTATCATAATGTTACCGGTATGGTCCCCTGTGATTCATTAGGTGGTCGCGGTAATGCTCGAATGCGATTAAACAACTTCGTTTTATACCATTTGTATGGAGCCGGAGATATGCGTAACTCACAATACAATATCAAAAGAGTATTCTATTACAATGATCCTACAAAAACGGCCACTTATGGTAAGCCTGTGCCTCTTAATACAGCCGATACGCTTTACAAAGTATGTCCTTATACCTTGAAATGGGGACATTTTGACTCGCGTGATGCATTCGGATACGGTATGTGGAAAGATATGATAATGATGCGTTTGGCTGAGACTTATCTATTAAAAGCCGAAGCTCAGTTCAAACAAAACAAATTATCTGATGCTGCTACCACAATCAACATAATCAGAGCACGTGCAAATGCAACCCCTGTTTCAGCATCCGATATTAGCATGAACTTTATATTGGACGAAAGAGCACGCGAATTATTAGCTGAAGAAAACAGACGTATGACTCTGTTACGTACCAAAACTTTGCTCCAACGTGTAGCAATGGCCAATGCCACTACACCAGCAACCTATCAGGTAACCGGTATTACCGAGAAAAATTTATTATTTCCTATTCCTCAATCTGAAATCGACCTGAACAAAGATGCTAAACTGGAACAAAATCCGAATTATTAATTTCTTTAGGTGTCTTAGGTATTAGTTAGGTTATTCAACGAAAGGAATGCTCTCCGGAGCATTCCTTTTAAACTAAATAACGGCACCTACCATTAGATCACATAACACCTCAAAGAACTACCGAAATGAAGCTTTCAGGATATATTACCATCATAGCCCTCCTTCTAAACATAAACATATTTGCAGCAGAAAAGCCGGATAAGAAAGAGGTAATCGCCATCATCAATAAAGTAAATAACTACTGGCAAACGAATCACTCTGATCCGGGAAATCCATTCTGGGATAATGCAGCCTATCATACCGGAAATATGGAAGCCTACTTTGTCACCGGAAATGAAGCTTTTCGCCAATATTCGGAAAAGTGGGCAGAGCAAAACAGTTGGAGAGGAGCAACTGGTGACGACAAATCTCAATGGAAATACAGTTACGGAGAAAAACCGGAATTTGTTTTGTTTGGAGACTGGCAGATTTGCTTCCAGACCTATATCGATCTGTACTACCTGGCTCCGGATCCTAAAAAAATTGCCCGTGCCCGTGAAGTTATGGAGTATGAGATGGGGACTCCCAATAATGATTATTGGTGGTGGGTAGATGGTCTCTATATGGTAATGCCGGTAATGACCAAACTGTATAAAGTGACCGGAAACGAAATGTATCTGGATAAGCTTACCGAATACTATACCTATGCAAAAAGCATCATGTATGACCCTAAAACCGAACTATTCTACCGTGATGCAAGATATACCTATCCCAAACACAAAAGCGTGAATGGAAAAAAAGATTTCTGGGCACGTGGTGACGGATGGCTTTTTGCCGGACTGGCAAAGGTGCTAAAAGACTTGCCGGTTGATTATAAAAACAGACCATTGTTTGAGAAGCAGTTTAAAGCGATGGCTAAAACCATCATAAAATCACAGCAAAAAGAGGGTTACTGGACCCGCAGTATGCTTGACCCGAATCATGCTCCGGGCTACGAAACCAGTGGCACCGCCTTCTTTACCTATGGACTTTTATGGGGAATCAACAACGGTTATCTTAAAGAAAAAACGTATTTGCCTGCAGCTATGAAAGGCTGGAAATACCTGACAACAACGGCATTGCAACCCGAGGGTAAAATTGGTTACATACAGCCTATTGGAGACAGAGCGATTCCAGGTCAGGTGGTCGATGCTAATTCAACGGCAAATTTTGGTGTGGGCGCATTTCTTCTGGCAGCGTCGGAAATGGTTCGCCATATCGATAAGAAATGACGCAAACTCTACTCTGCAATTCTTCTATTTCATTAAGAATCTTCTGCCCCGGTAGAAGATTCTTTTTTTATGTATAAGATACAAACACTTCTGATAGTTTGAACTTTTGGCCAAACATCCACCCACTCAGATTTGTTTCTTATTGTAAAAGAAACTATATTAGCAAAAATCAAAAATCAGGCATTATGTTCTTTTTCGGGTCAGGTCACTGGTTAGCCATTACATTCCAGATTCTTTATCTGGTTACCTCCATTGCGGCAGTTATTGTTGTAATTGCAGGCAACCGCAATCCGGTGAAAACACTGGCCTGGATATTACTATTTTTTCTGTTGCCATTCCTTGGAATTTTCTTTTATATCTTTTTTGGACAGGACTTTACACGTCAGAAGCTTATTTCCCGCAAGAAAAGGAGAAAAGTCAACGTTCGCCTTACTTACCCCGAAGGACGACGAAGCATAAATACACTCCCGGAAGAGTATCGCACGATGGCTCGTCTGCTCAATCACCGCAACCAGTTTCCGGTCTTTATGCACAATGAGGTGGAGATATTCTCCAACGGTGATGATAAGTTTGCCCGTTTGCTGGAAGATATCCGTCATGCCCGTCATTACATCCATGTGCAGTATTACATCATCGAGAGTGACGAGATTGGAAACAAGGTAAAAGATTTGCTGGTAGAAAAGGCATCAAAAGGTGTGGAAGTTCGGGTAATTGTGGATGATGTCGGTTGCTGGAAGGTACCGAAAGAGTTCTTTGGTGAAATGCGCAAAGCGGGCATTCAGACGGCCATCTTCCAGGAAGTACACTTCCACCGCTTAACGAGCAAAATCA
Organism: Parabacteroides sp. FAFU027; assembly: GCF_022808675.1. Lineage (NCBI taxonomy): Bacteria > Pseudomonadati > Bacteroidota > Bacteroidia > Bacteroidales > Tannerellaceae > Parabacteroides > Parabacteroides sp. FAFU027. The sequence continues at coordinate 7,774 of NZ_JAKZKV010000024.1, read as the reverse complement.
ATTTCCGCAACCACCGGAAGCTAGTCATTATAGACGGAAAAATAGGATATACCGGAGGTATGAATATCGCAGACCGGTACCACAAGGGATTGGCATGGGGAATCTGGAAAGACCTGCATCTCCGTATCGAAGGACAAGCCGTGGAGGCTCTGGAATCGGCATTCCTGATTGACTGGTACTTTACCACCCGTGAATTGCTGCCGTTGAAGCATTATTTTCATGATGAAAAAGTGTTACAGAAAGGCGATACACCGGTTCAGGTCATTACCAGCGGTCCATTTGGTGAGTGGCGCGAGATATTACAGGCTTACCTGAAGATCATTCACTCCGCCAAAGAGTATGTCTATCTGCAAACGCCCTACTTTCTGCCGGGAGAAAGCCTGCTGACCGCATTACAGACGGCGGCATTAAGCGGAGTGGATGTCCGGCTGATGATACCCGAGCGCTCGGATTCGCACATGGTGCATCTGGCTACCCGCTCCTACCTCAAGTCCATCTTAAAAGCAGGTGTAAAGGTCTATCTTTACCAGCCCGGATTCCTGCATTCAAAGATGGTGGTTTCGGATGATGCTGTAGCAACGGTGGGTTCGACAAACCTTGATTTTCGTAGCTTTGAACACAATTTCGAGATCAACGCATTCCTTTACCACAAAGAGATGGCGCTTAAACTTAAAGAGGTATTCCTCAACGATCAGAACCATTGTCGCCGTATCACACTCAATCACTGGATAAAGCGTCCCCGTGTGGAGAAATTTACAGAATCGACCATCAGGCTATTCAGCCCGTTACTTTAGCTCCATTCTTCCAAACAAAAAGCCACGAATACACTTCAATTTCTGTGTATTCGTGGCTTTTATTTCAAAAGCAATTAACTATCTGGTTATTACTAATGTATAAATATCCCGGAGTCATGCAGAATTGCTTCGGCGGCACCCAGAAATGCGAGCGCGGCATACAGAAATGCGTGGGAGGCACGCAGAAATGCGTGGGAGGCACGCAGAAATGCGACAGCGGCGTGCAGAAATGCGAGGGAGGCAGACTACCTCGCATTTCTGCATGCCGCCGGACTATTTTTAGCTGGAGATTTAATGGATAGGCAAAACAAAATTGCTTATCCCCTACTCTTTATTTTCAAAAAAGCTGAAGTTCACGCTCCCATACACCCGTTTCTCTACAAACTGAGGCATTTCCGAGAAATCATTATTACGACCGTGTTCTAAGATGAAAATGCCACCCTCTTTCAACAAATCGTTTTCAAATATCAGACCTGGAATAGTTTCCAATCCCTTCAAATCGTAAGGAGGATCGGCAAAAATAAAATCAAACTTCTCGCGGGTCTGACCGATATATTTGAAAACATCGCCCCGAACCGGAATGAGACGATCGGTCTTCAACTCCTTCATCACCTTAATGATAAATGAAAATTGTGTGGAAGCCTTTTCAATGCTGACCACTTTTCCACACCCACGTGAGATAAGCTCAAAACTGACAGCTCCAGTTCCGGCAAAAAGATCAAGAGCCGTGATATCTTCCAGATCGAGCCGGTTTTCCAATACATTAAAAAGATTTTCACGGGCAAAGTCCGTTGTCGGACGAGCCGTGATATTTTTTGGCACATCGAAGCGTCTGCGCTTGAATTCGCCACCAATTATACGCATAATGATAAAGTCTTTAGATCCAGTGGCAATGGTTTGTTGTCAGCTGGCGCCACGTACCAGCTGGTCGGAGGATTGAGCGGTAAAACCCGCTGAATGTATTTAGATAAATGAGGAGTCATACGGCTTCGCAGCCCGGCATCCCCACAAATATGAAGTTCATCATTAACCTGATGCAGCCCCAGCTTTTCCCAGGTATAGAGGGTATAATAGATCGCATCATTCAAATTCTGACAAGCATAACTATTTACCAGCTCCAATTGATTCCGGTGAAAACAAAAGAGGTCTATCCGATCCGATTCGAGGTTGGCATACATCTTCGAATAGTTTCCGAAACGACTTCGTTCTGTAAAATATTCCAGCATCGGGGTCATGTAGTGGATTACCTTGGACAGAGCGAAGGTACGTGTCAGGAAATTATACGAGTCTTCGTTTACTGCAAAATGATTTACCATCTCCTTTTTACGGAAATCATTGACAAAGTATTTTCCCGTTGCATTTTCATGCGTAAACGAAAGCAACCTCTCTCCGGTCTCAATATTACTAAACGCAGCGGGAACTATTGTATAAAAAGGGGAAACAACCACCAATTCCGTCTTTTTGTAGGATAAAAGCAGGTGTTCATTTTTGTAAACGACCTCCTCGATGGCATTCACTACAGGCTGATTCTTTGGCAACAGGAAACTTTCATACAACGCTGCTCCCTCGTTCACCGGATCAACCAGGTAAAATGAAAATCCACCCGGTGCCAACCGAATGGATAACGTATATTGTTCCGATTTGGAGTAGTCTGGTTTCTGTTGCATCTGATTATTATTCTTGAAAAAAGCAGTTGAAAATAGTTTTTTTGGGAATCGCTTTGACTCTCTAATTATCAGAGGGTTTTATGCACTAAAACAGTTTTACACTTCTGTTACAGGATAAGCAAAATAAACATTGTATTTTTGCGACGAAATCAACCTATTAGAATGATAAATAGCTTTATTGAACGCAAATTTAGAGAAAATCTGCCATATACGCCCAATGCCGGTCAGGAAAATGCAATACGTGAAATCTGCAACTTCCTGACAGACAGAGAGCCTTCCCGATTGTTTTTGCTGAAAGGATATGCCGGAACCGGAAAAACCTCGCTGACCGGTAGCCTGGTCAAAACCTTAAGCGAACTGAAGCAGCCCGTTGTATTACTGGCTCCCACCGGAAGAGCCGCAAAGGTATTTGCAGCCTATGCCAATCATCCGGCCTTTACCATTCACAAGAAAATATACCGTCAAAAGAGTTTTGCAAATGAAGCGGCCGGATTTGGCATCATGCCTAACCTGCACAAAGACACCCTCTTCATCGTAGATGAAGCTTCCATGATTCATAATACAACCGGTGAAGGAGCTGTATTTGGTACCGGCTGTTTGCTGGACGACCTGATCCAGTATGTCTATTCCGAAGAGAGTTGCCGGATGATGATATTGGGTGATACCGCCCAGCTTCCCCCGGTCGGGCAAGCGGAATCTCCAGCCTTAAATGCGGATTACCTGAAAGGATACGGACTGGATGTTACCGAATTGATTTTACGTCAGGTAGCCCGCCAAAGCGAAGAGTCGGGCATCCTGTATAATGCCACTCAACTCAGAGAGCAACTGGAATCGGAATATGATTTGGATGAATTGCCTCAATTCAAAACGAATGGTTTTCCTGACCTTTACTGCGTGGACGGCAACGAGCTGGCTGAGCATATTTCCGATTGTTATAACCGTGACGGTATTGATGAAACCATACTGATTACCCGGAGTAATAAACGGGCAAATATCTTTAACCAGAATATCAGGGGACGAGTTTTATACCGCGAAGAAGAATTATCCGGAGGAGACTTGCTGATGATCACAAAAAATAACTATTTTTGGAGCAAGGACTACGAAGAGATGAACTTCATCGCAAACGGTGAAATGGCTGAAATTGTCCGCAAGCGTAATGAGCGGGAGATTTACGACTTTCGTTTCACGGATGCTTCGCTCCGTTTTCCTGATTACAATATCGAAGTGGATGTCAAGATCCTGCTTGACACATTACACTCGGATACACCGTCACTTCCTTACGAACAACAAAACCGCTTTTTCAATGCCGTGCTGGAAGATTACGCTGACATACCGACACGTGGTGCCCACATGAAAAAACTAAAGGAAGATCCATTTTACAATGCCCTTCAGGTAAAATATGCCTACGCTGTAACCTGCCACAAAGCCCAGGGTGGACAGTGGAAGAATGTATTTATCGATCTGGGTAACCTAAACGTAGAACATCTTGGTGCCGACTTTTACCGTTGGCTTTACACAGCGTTGACCCGCGCAACCGAACGGGTATTTCTGTTGAATATGGCAGAGGAAATGAAAGAAATAAAATAACCCTTTTATATTTAAACGAATCGAGACCTAAAAAAGCAGATTGTTTAATTCCCCCATATCCAATATGAAGGGGAAACAAATTTTGTAACCCTAAACTCTTTAATCAAAAGCAGCATTTATGAAAAAACTTTCCTTCGTTTTTGTATGGGTATTAATATCCGTACCGGTACTCCTGTTGCAAAGCTGTATAGACAACAAATACAGTCTTGATAACTTACCGGACCATTTGCTTATTGCCGGAGATAGCATAGTTCTCCCTATAGGGAAAGCCGACACACTCACCATGAAACAATTCATGAAAGATCAGGATTTCACTGATCTGAAACTGAAAAAGATTAATGGGGACAGCGTTTTTTATTTGAGCAAAGTGAATGTTCAACATTTTAATCTTCCGGATAGTAGCACTTATTTAAGACTCGTAAATCCGGTTACCAGTTCATCTACCTTTACAGGTCTGACTCTACCTGTATATCCCGGCCCCTTCAGCAAAGCCGGACCGTTAGATACACTCTCATTACCTATCAAACAAACACCATTGATTGTAAGTACAGATCAAATTCTGTTCAATGCATCCTCCCGGATAGAAATTAAATTTGAGCTGAACAATATTTCGGCATCAAATCCGGCATCAAAAATCACATATCAGGTTTATATCCCTAATGAGCTGACACTGGAAACAATTAATGATGACGGTTACATCTCTTATAACAACACCATCGGACAATATATATATACTGTAACAAAGCCATGTTCAGGAGCATCAGCTTCTTACCTAAGAGTGAAATCCCTTAAGGGAAATGCCAAGAACCTTGATTTTATAACAACGTCAACTATATCTGTGGTTGCCGGTGATAAATTAACTGTTGGAAAAAATCCGGCAATTACAACAACGGTGACTCCCAGCAATATTTCTGTTGAAAGAATATTCGGACAAATTAATTACAGTTCAACACTACCAAACACGTCTTTTAATATATCAAGCATATACTCTTTATTTAAAGACAGTAAGGACGTTATCAGCTTCTATAATCCAACATTATACATTGTCACCAAATCCAGTTTCGGGGTTCCTTTGAATGTCAATTTAAATGCAACTTCAACACCTGCTCACACCATCTCTGCAACTATTACAGTTCCCCCTCCGACATCCCCGGGTGAAATTGCTATTAATAAATATGCTTTATACAGCAAAGTTGCTCCAGATAACACCTCTTCATTTACAGAAACAAAGAAATTTGACCTGGCTTCATTAATTACCGATAAACCTAACAGTATCACTACGAATGTAAATTATTCCACCATACTTGGGAGCCAACATTTTATAGCACCTAAAGATTCAGGATTGGTGAAAGATTCACTGGAAATCCCCCTGGCTTTTGCAGATAATTTTCGACTCAATTACACAACTACCAGATCAGAGGTCTTCAATAATGATATCAATAAATATTTATTCTCAACTGATGATATTACTTTATCCGGACAAGTTGTTTCATCAATTCCTTTAAATGCACAACTAGACTTCTCGGTTCTTACCAGCGAAGGTGATACTATTAAATTGACCGGAGTAGGACAAAGTCAAACAATAAAGATCAATGCCTACAATGGGATAACAGACGAAACCCCTTTTCTGTTAACCATCCATTCGGCTGATCTTAAAGATAAACCACTCAGAGATCTGCTCATCAATGTTATGCTCTCTTCGGACAAAACCGTTGAAGGGAAACTAATTAAAGCAAAGGATTATGTTTTCATCAGAGATATCAGAATGACTAAACTCGGAGGTATCAGCATCGATACAAAATAAACATTCTGTCTAATTCCAACTGCATCCAAAATGAAACTAAATAATAAAATAATTACCTCTGGGCTTTTACTGTTAGGTCTTCTGTTAAACGAAAGTTTGTTTGCACAAACACCTAAATCGACCTATTTTCTCGACAATTCCTATCAACGATTAGAACTCAACCCGGCATTACTACCTTCTCGTGGTTATATCGCCTTTGGGACGGGCAACATTACGCTTGATGCCTCTACCGGTCCTTTTAGTTTGGGTAGCCTTTTGTACACCAACTCTGCCGGTGAACTGGATTGGGTACTGAATGATCCGGCACAGAAAAACAAATTTCTGAAGACACTGAATAATAAAAACCCGCTTGCTACATCAAGCTCAATCCAACCTTTCGGATTGGGTTTCTATACCGGAAAAATCTTCTGGAATTTAAATTTGTCGGTAAAAGAACAAGCAACAGTCACACTTCCTAAATCTCTTTTCGAACTGGTAGCCAACGGTAGCGGCACTTATTCCTTGAAAGACCTGTATATGGAAAATCTTGCATACACAGAAATCGGAGTCGGTGCTTCATTTCCAATTAATAAAAAACTAACGATCGGGGGAAAACTTAAATATCTGAAGGGACTTACATTCGTTCAGGGAAAGTTCGACAAATTTGATGTGAATGTAAATCAAAACATTTGGTCAGTTGAAGCTAATGGACAAATCAAAGCGTCTCTCAACAACGGTCCGCAAATGCCTGTCGGAAAATTCAAAATCGAAGATTACACCGACAATATAAATGGGAAAGATTTGTACAGAAAGTTCATTAACAATGGAATGGCCGTCGATTTGGGTGCTACGTACAAGCCTCTCGATAACCTAACCTTATCTCTTGCGCTGACAGACCTCGGTTCTATAACCTGGAAAAAAGAAAATAATGTAGTTGCGCAACTCAATGATTACAAGGAGACCATCCTGGATATTGATAAATCAATCACCAACATCACTGATGCATTTAACAATATATCAGAACCGGAACTGAACAGTACAGCTCCCGGAACCTTTAAAACCACGCTACAAAGTAGAATTAATGCAGGAGCGGAGTATCATGTCGTTAAAGACAAAATCAGCTTTGGAGCGCTTTTCAGCAAACAGTCAGGGGTGAATAATCTATCATCAATTACTTTTTCTGCCAACCTGAAACCAATGAAAGTATTCAACACGGCGCTGACTTATACGACTGGAAGCTTCAATGCTAATGCATTTGGAGCAGCGATAAGCTGGACCCCAAAGTGGTTTATGAATTTCTTCGTGGCAACCGATTATATTATTGCCAAAGTATCCCCGGAATACATTCCCGTAAATGCCAAACGGGCAAACTTTCAGCTAGGAATTAGCATTCCGTTAAGATCCGGAAAAGGGACTAATGGCCGTAAAGCAACTTTTACGACTCCAACGCCACAGCTTATTGAACAGGATACCATCAAAGCTGTAAGGGATACTCTCCAACCGGCAGTGATTGACTCTAGTAAGAATATAATATTGACTGATTCTGCCCAGATAATTAAACCCGATTCTTTGATAAAGGTCTTTGGGCAAAAAGATTCTCTACCTGCACTTAGAACAGATTCATTCCCAATCCTGAAAAAAGATTCTCTACTTAAGACAGATTCACTCTCAGTATTTAAAACCGACTCGATCAAGCCAATCAACAAAGTAGAAGTGAAATCATCCGGTAAAATCCCGGCTAATCCAAGCCTGCCGACCCAACCTCAACCAAACACAGCGCCCAAACAGAATGCTATAAAAAAAGAAGAGAAACAATGAGGGTGTCCCAAAAGGATGCCCTCTCTCATTATTATGCCTATTGAAGTCATTGTAATCAGCTCAAAAATTAGTAACTTAGAGCATGAGTACAACAAAGCATAAACTAGTCTTTAAAGATTATCCGC
>NZ_JAKZKV010000023.1 GCF_022808675.1 Parabacteroides sp. FAFU027 | reverse complement strand
CTGATAAAACTCATCTTCGAGACCTCTTCGACAAAACTAAATTTCAAAATGACAAAGAGCGTTTTAGGCTTAATGAGCCAAATTTATTTGATTTTTAATTCGTCCCAATTTTTATGGGACACTAGTGATTGTTTTATTTGAGTGAATGTAAAGACACGATGTAATTTCAATCCGGCAAGCGGCTTTGAGCCGCTGCCCGGTGTCTGCACCTCTCCTTTTTATAACGAGATTGAAGTTCCCTGATAGAAATTCAGTAACTTCAGGTTAAGTACTGCTGTATATTTGGCTTGCAGGTAGGCTTGCTGTGCAGAGAGGTATTTATTCTTTTGCGTCAGCAGGTCAACCGTATTCTTCATACCGAGGTTGAATTGCTCTTCGGTTAGTTTGTAACTGAGTTCGGTTGATTTCAACTGGTCTTTGGCAGCCACGTACTTACTTTGAGCAGATACCACATCCTGATAGACCGATTCAATGGTTTTCAACAAATCCTTTTGGGCAGAAGTGTAATCCAGTTTCGCCGCATCAATCTCCATTTTGGCTTTCTCGATAGCCGACTTCGTCTGACGGTTATTGAAAATAGGCAGACTCACGGAAACTCCCAGATTCTGACCAAAGTTGTTTCCAAGCTGTGTTCCAAACGACGTACTCCGGTTATAGATATTGCCCGTCCCCAGACTTCCACCCAGGGAAATGGTTGGCAAACTACCTGCTTTCGCTTTGGAATAGGTCAATCCAGCCACATCAATACTTAACTGGCTGTTGCGGATTTGTGGCATTACTTTCAAAGCCGTCTGGTAAACGTCATACTTTGTAGGTAACACTTCCAGTACCTGTTCATCTGTCAATGCCGGGATTTCTACCTGAAAATCATCGTTGATGCCCAGTTCAAGCAACTGTTTCAGTGACAGTTTCGCCTCATCCAGTGTGTTTTGGTCAACAGCCAACTGGTATTTATCGGTGCTGTATTGCGACTCCACCTGTGCATAATCTATTTTGGTTATTGAGCCTGCATCCAGTAGGTTTTTCGAACGCTTCAACTGGGCAGCGGAAGTTTCCAGCGTTTGCTGGTCGGTTTTCTCCGTTTCATTGGCATAAAGCACTTGCAAATAGGCTTGTGCAATCGATACCTCGATATCATTCTTTGTCTCTTTCAATGTCAGCTCCTGAATGGTAGTTTGCAGACTCTTTTGCCTGATGTCATCAGCGATCTTGCCGCCGTTGTAGAGGGTCATGTTGGAACTCAGGGAGTAGCTCCCTTTCATCGAGGAATTGAAGCTGTTGCTTGTTACGCTCTTTGCATTATCCAGGTTTTGCGACATACTCGCAGTAAGGGAAGGCAAATAGGCCGCTTTTGACTGTTTCAAATCCACCTTACTCTCCTCAACGGCTATCTTCGCCTTCTGTACCTTGATGTTATTCTGATGAGCATACTCAATGCAATTCTTCAAGTCCCACTTGGCCGGCTTTTGCTGTGCGGCAATAGTTACCGATGCTCCCAAAGCGGCCAGTATAAACAGGTTTCTGATCATTTTCTTCATATTGCAATTCATTGATTATGCAACAAAATTATCACCCCCAATTCCGCATTACAAATACATTATATATAGGGCTGAATTCTATCGACATTCAGTCTGATTTTCCCGATGAAAAACTGGCAGTCTTTCAGGAGAGTGTGAATCGCCTCACAGCATAAACGCAGAAAGCAGCTCCAGACTTTTGCTGAAACTGCTTTCCTGATTATGATTGTGGTATTTATATACCGCCTTACAATGTTGTTTTGAACATCTTTTATTCATTGAGTTTTTTAACCACTCTTGCCGGATTTCCCACAGCCAAAGTATCTGCCGGAATGTCTTTGGTCACGACTGCGCCTGCTCCGATTACAGCACGGTCACCAATGGTAACTCCGGGACAAATCGTAACATGCCCGCCAATCCAACACTCTTCACCGATTGTTACCGGTTGGCAATCTTCCCACTCTCTGCGGTCTTTCACATTGACAGGATGTCTTGCCGTGTAGATATGGACGCCCGGCGCCATAAGCGTTTTTTTGCCAATGGTAACTTTTGCGCCATCGAGTATGGTAGCTCCGGAATTAAAGAAGACACCTTCCGCTGCGTAGATATTCTCGCCATAGTCGCAATAAAACGGAGGTACAATATTCAGGTCTTTGGCCGCATTGGGACACAATTCATTAATGGTATCCTGAAATTTGTCTGTATAGTATTCTGTTACGTTGAGTTTGTGAAGAGTACGTTTTACCCGGGTGCGAATATCGGTCAGCTCCTGGCAAAACGCATCATAGGGCTCTCCCGCCATCATTTTCTCTTTTTCTGTTTTCATCTTACTAAGCAATTGGTCGTTATATAAATGTAGTTTCAATCTACGCAGCAAAGTTAGCTCATTTATTAGCGATTCTAAAATTGTCACCCGAATGCTATACCTATACTTCGATTGTTTCTTCTGATGGATTCGGATAAAGAAATAACCGCAGAAAATGAGTTGTAGGACTCTTTCTGCGGTTATTTTGTTTTGGGGTGATTCTGCGATTCTATGTGAAAGAAACTCTGTAATTGACTTTCGCACCAAGACTGCTTAATCGCACTCAGGAGCCAGTTATGAGCGCAACGGGGACTTGGATTCAAATCGATTCATTTTTCAAACTGAATAGCTTCAACACAATTTACATTTTCCATGTTCACAGTCGGAGACTTCTCTTATTTCCAGCACAAATCACCGCTGCTCTCAAGTACCTTGTGCTAGACACGGAATGAGTTTTCCAAGTCACTCTGGATTTACAAATAAAAGTAGTGGAACCGTTGGCGAGATTTGCAATCTCGCCTCATAACACTAAAAGGATTTTCAATCCGACAACAAACTATTCCGCTATAAAAATAACCATTTTAGCAATGCTTCGAATGTTCAACCTATTTGTTTTCGGATTTCAATCCTCATAATGCTAAAAGGCGGGATGATGAGTATTTATTACAAATATTGCGAGAAATAGAGGCCAAAAATAAAGCACTTACAGTTATATCACTATACTACAAGTAAATACTATATACTGAATAGTTGTTTGCAAAACTTGCAAAGCCTCTTGCAAGTTACGCAAAGCCCTTTGCATAACTTGTTTTTGCCTTTGTAAAACACGCAGAGCCTTATACAAAACAAACATTGGCTTCTGCAAGTTACGCAAGCCCCTTTGCAAAACAGGTAAAGCTTCCGGCAAAACACGCAAAGGGCTATGTATGTTATGAGAAGCACTTTGCATAGCTTGTTTTTGGTTTTGCAAAATACGCAGAGCCTTATGCAAGCAAACATAGGCTTCTGCAAGTTGGATATGACCTTTTGTGAGTTATTAAACTACTTTTTTCTGATTGGTGTGTTCAGAATAACAACTTGCCGATTTTCTCGTATTGTAGGGAGACAATTTAAATCGCAACAACAGGCATAAAACGTGTGTTCCAAAGCTTTCCCCACTCAAAAAGAGACATTTTGATACTTTTGATTTCATTTTATGCCCTTTCCTTTCAGCCCGATACGGTTTTTCGGGGATAAGATTGTATCTTTGCACTGCTTTTCGGAATTTGTGCAATCGGACCGTTCCAGAGAGCCTTTCAGCAGAATAAACTAACACACTATACGCTACACTCGCACATGAAAACTGATATTGAAATCGCCCGCGAAACCCCTTTGAAGAAGATCAAGGACATCGCCATCGATCTGGGTATTTGTCCCGACGAGCTTATGTATTACGGAAAATACATCTCCAAGCTCTCATACCGGCTAATCGATGAAGAAAAGGTGAAACAAAACAATCTGATCCTGGTGACAGCCATTACCCCTACCAAAGCGGGTATCGGAAAAACCACGGTTTCTATCGGTCTCGCACTGGGACTGAATCAGATTGGTAAACGTGCGATTGTGGCTTTACGCGAACCTTCACTTGGCCCTTGTTTCGGACAAAAAGGCGGTGCAGCCGGAGGTGGTTACGCCCAGGTGCTTCCGATGGAAAGCATCAACCTGCATTTCACAGGTGATTTCCATGCCATCACTTCGGCCAACAACATGATTTCTGCACTCCTCGATAACTACCTTTATCAAAACAGAGGGACCTGCAAAGGTTTGAAAGAGATTCTCTGGAAACGTGTGCTTGATATCAATGACCGTTCCCTGCGCAGCGTGGTTACCGGCCTGAATGGCAAGGCAAACGGCATCCCTACCGAAACCGGATTTGACATTACTCCGGCTTCCGAGATTATGGCTATCCTTTGCCTCTCTACCAGCATCGAAGACCTGGAGCGTCGCATCGAAAATATCCTGTTGGGTTACACCTACGAGGACAAACCTTTTACGGTAAAAGATCTTGGTGTAGCGGGTGCCATTACTGTGCTTCTGAAAGAGGCCATTAATCCAAATATCGTTCAAACAACAGAAAATACTGCGGCTTTTGTTCATGGTGGTCCTTTTGCCAATATTGCTCACGGTTGCAACTCCGTGCTTTCTACCAAAATGGCCTTGACCTACGGTGAATATGTAGTAACTGAAGCGGGCTTCGGCGCCGATCTTGGCGCTGAAAAATTCTTCAACATCAAATGCCGCAAATCGGGATTACAACCTAAGCTAACAGTCATCGTCGCTACGGCGCAGGGCCTGAAAATGCACGGTGGCGTTGCGGTGGACAAAATCAAGGAACCAAATATCGAAGGCATCAAGCGCGGCTTCGCCAACCTGGACAAGCATATCGAGAACATGCGCAAATTCGGACAGACGGTGATGGTGGCATTTAACCGTTATAGCTGCGATACAGACGAGGAAGTAGCTCTGATTGCAGAGCACTGCCGTTGTATGGGAGTAGAGTTTGTTGTTAACAATGCTTTTGCCGAAGGCGGAAAAGGCGCCGTTGAGCTCGCAGAGAAAGTAGTGGAACTGATTGAAAAACGACCATCCAAACAACTGCTCTTCTCTTACAGCGATGAAGATTCCATTGCTGAGAAAATCGAGAAGATTGCCAAATACGTCTATGGCGCGCGCCACGTCATGTTTAGTGACAAAGCGGAGAAAGCGTTGAAAAATATTCACCGTTTCGGATACGAGCATTTCCCGGTCTGCATCGCAAAAACCCAATACTCTTTCTCTGCCGACCCTAAAGCGGTAGATATCATCAAAGATTTCGAATTTAAAATCAACGATATCATCATCAACAGCGGTGCTGAATTTATCGTAGCCGTAGCCGGAGAAATCATGCGTATGCCGGGGCTTCCCAAAGTACCACAGGCAAATCTGATCTATTTGAAAGACGGACAGGTAGAAGGCTTGAGCTAAGCGTCAGATTTCTAAGTTATTTGTGATTATTCTGTATTTTATTCTGCCATTTTGATTTACGAAAATCATTTTCGCTTACATTTGCAGGTCAATTTATTAAAACAAATATTATGTGTGGAATTGTAGGTTATTTAGGAGACAGAGATGCATATCCCATTTTGATCAAAGGATTACATCGCCTGGAATACCGCGGATATGATAGCGCCGGTGTGGCATTGATCAATCCCAAAAACGACCTGAATGTCTATAAGGCGAAAGGTAAAGTAGCCGAACTGGAAGAATTCGCAGAGTCAAAAGATACTACCGGTACCATTGGTATCGCTCATACCCGTTGGGCTACTCACGGAGAGCCCAACAACGTAAACGCTCACCCTCACTACTCTCAGTCAGAGACACTGGCTTTGATTCACAACGGTATTATCGAAAACTATGCCGTACTGAAAGCCATGTTGATTGAGCACGGATTTACTTTCAGCAGTAGCACTGACACTGAAGTTTTGATCCAGTTGATCGAATATATTAAGGTTACCAATAAATGCGACCTGTTTACCGCTGTTCAGTTAGCGCTGAATGAAGTAATCGGAGCTTATGCAATCGCCGTAATCGAAAAGGGTAACCCTGACCAGATCATCGCGGCCCGTAAAAGCAGCCCGTTGGTAGTAGGTATCGGTGAAAATGAATTCTTCCTGGCTTCAGATGCAACTCCGATTATCGAATACACCAATCAGGTAGTTTACCTGGATGATGAGGAGATTGCAATCCTTCGCCGTGGTGAAGAGTTGAAAGTCGTGGACCTGAAAAATGTGGAACGTTCTCACGAAATCAAGAAGCTGGAACTCAGCCTGAGCCAACTGGAAAAAGGCGGATATCCTCACTTCATGATCAAGGAGATCTTCGAACAACCTAAAACTATCCTCGACTGTACCCGTGGCCGTATTAACGTGGAAGGAACCAGTGTTGTACTTTCGGGTGTCATCGACCATAAAGAGAAATTCCTGAATGCACGCCGCATTATCATCGTGGCTTGCGGTACTTCCTGGCATGCCGGACTGATCGGCGAGCACGTGATCGAAGACCTATGCCGGATCCCGGTAGAGGTGGAATATGCCTCTGAATTCCGTTACCGCAATCCGGTGATCTATCCGGATGATGTGGTAATTGCCATTTCCCAGTCAGGTGAAACAGCCGATACACTGGCGGCTATCGAACTGGCAAAAAGCAAGGGAGCATTTATCTACGGTATCTGTAACGCTATCGGTTCGTCTATTCCCCGTGCTACACATTCCGGATCATACATCCACGTGGGTCCTGAAATCGGGGTGGCATCGACCAAGGCATTTACCGGTCAGGTTACCGTACTGACCATGCTGGCATTGACTATTGCCAAAGAAAAAGGCTCTATCACAGAAGAGAAATTCCTGAATACGGTAAAAGAACTGACTATTATTCCTGAAAAAATCGGGCACATCCTGACTCAGCATGAATCTATCCACCAGTTCTCCAAAATATTTACCTACGCCAAAAACTTCATCTACCTGGGTCGCGGATACAACTATCCATCGGCGCTGGAAGGAGCATTGAAGCTGAAAGAGATTTCATATATCCATGCGGAAGGATATCCGGCGGCTGAGATGAAGCACGGCCCTATCGCATTGATTGACAATGAAATGCCGGTCGTGGTAATTGCCACTCACAATGAACTTTACGAAAAGGTGGTCAGCAACATCCAGGAAGTAAAAGCGCGAGGTGGTAAGATCATTGCCATCGTAACCGAAGGAGATGAAACTGTAACCAAACTCGCAGACTACTCGATTGCCGTACCGGCTACCGAGGAGTGCCTCGATCCACTGTTGACCTCTATTCCTTTGCAGCTTCTGGCTTACCACATTGCCGTGAATAAAGGCCGCGACGTGGACCAACCCCGAAATCTGGCGAAATCCGTGACGGTTGAGTAATCGTCTAAAAATACTATCTTTAATCCCCCGTTTGAAGGAATCAGGCGGGGGATTTTATTTAGTTTCGTAGCTGAGATTCTGATGAGATAACAATATGAGTGAAAAAAACAGTTATAACTCAATCTTAAAGACAACAGGACTGGTTGGTTTGGTTCAGATTATTGCAATTTTATTGGGAATAATCCGCACTAAATGTATAGCCATAATATTAGGAACTGGCGGTTTTGGTGTTTTCAGTCTTTACAATAGCTTGTTGGATTTCATGTCTAATACGTGCCAGTTTGGAATTGGTGCCGGAGGCGTGCGACAACTCGCATTGGAAAAGTCAGACGAACGACAGAATGAGGTTGAGAAGATTGTTTTTATTCTGAAAACCTGGATTATAGGCGCATCTTCAGTAGCAGCTTTATTAATGATTCTTTTCTCCAAAGAGATCAGTCTTTTTCAGTTTAAAAACGATAAATACAGTCTCGGAATTATTTTTATTTCATTTGCCGTCCTGTTTAGCAATATATACAATATCAATATTATTATTCTCAACGGGGTCCGTGAAATCAAGGCTATGGCTAAGGTTCAGGTAATGGCTGCTGTTTGGGGAGTCATTGTGGCATTGCCCATTCTCTATTTTTTCAGGCAAAAAGGCATAGAGTTAAGTATCCTGGCTGTTTTCATCGTAAACAGCATTGTCTCAGCACTCTATATCCGGAAACTTGGCATTAAATCAATACTTCCAACCAAGAGCGAGTATATAAAACACTTTAAGCCAATAATTGGCATTGGGATTAGTTATGCCATTCCCGGTATTATAAATACCTGTCTATTATATGTTGCCAGATTCTATCTGAAAGAAATCTTTAGTTTTGAGGTTTTAGGAATTTACCAGGCCTGCATTGTCTTGTCCACTCTCTATGTACAAACCATTGTAAGTGCGATGGGAGTCGAATTCTTACCAAGCTTAATGAGTGTGAGGGACAATGACCAACTGATCAATAAAAAAGCTGCCGAACAAATGGAACTTGGACTTCTTTTGGGATCAATTGGGGTAATCGCGACTTTTGCTTTCGCACCTTATATTCTTCAACTTTTTTACAATCATGATTTTATTCAGGGAACTTCCATTCTCAGATGGCAGATTATGGCTGTTTTGCTGAGGGTGCTGGAGTGGCCTTTGGGATATACGACTACTGCTAAAGGTAAAAGTGGAGTTTATATGACTTTGCAGATCTTTTATCTGTTCTTCGATTTTGGCATGCTTTATCTGTTTACCAGATTATGGGGCTTCAACGGATTGGGAATGTGCCATTTTGTAGCCTATACCATCTTTTTTATCGTACGATATTATTCGGTGAAGAAGATAACCGGTTTTGTCTTCACACCTCTATTGAGAAAGATTTTTCTGACGATTTGTATCTTTGTTACATTATTAGTTCTGAACACGATCTTTATTAAGGATTCTATTGCATTATTTATCTCATTATTCATATTGGTAATCAGCTGCTTATGGTCAAATAAAGTGCTGAAAGAAGAGATGAATATCAATATGCTTCTGATGATGAAACGTTTCATTAAGTCTAAATCGTAGAAAATAACATGAATAACATTACGTTCTCAATTGTCATTCCTCTCCATCAAAAAGGGAAGTTTATTGCAAGGGCAATTGATAGTGTTTTGGCCCAATCTTATCGATACTTTGAGTTAATAATCGTCGATGACGGTTCAACAGATGACGGTCCGGAAATAGTCAAACAATATACAGACCACCGGATCAGGCTGATTGCTCAGGAAAACCAAGGCGTATCAGCTGCCCGTAACAGAGGAATCGCTGAGGCAAAATCTGAATATATCGGCTTGCTTGATGCCGATGATAAATGGGAACCGGCGTTTCTAATGGAAATGAAAAGGTTGATTGAATCTTTTCCCGGATGCGGTTGGTACAGTTGCGCCTGGACTGTTTTGTCCAATAACGGTAAAATCGTACCCAGCAATTCGCCCATAAAAGAAGGGATAATAGCGAACTTCTTTGAGTTGGCAACTGAAAACGACATCATTAATTCGTCTTCGGTTGTTTTACCTCGGGACACAATCAATAGTGTGGGAGGATTCCCTACCAATATCAAACATCGGGAGGACCTTTTTACATGGATAAAAATAGCATCAACCTATCCGGTTTGCTTTACCAATAAAAGGTTATCCTGGTATTTTTGCAATGAGAATGATACCCTGAAAAGATTACGTTCAAGTGAGTCGGATCATTACGCACAGTTTCTGGAACCGGGGAATTCTACAAAAAATGAATTTCTGGCCTATGCCGCTTTGCATAAAGGTATTCTTGACTCGATCTACGGAGACAAAAGAATCGCCAGAGAAATCGCAGAGAAATACAGTTTCACCATACAGCACCGGGAAATGCTGCAAAAATTGCGTTTTTACAATAAAATCCCCTGGCGATTGCTTACCTGTTATTTTATACTGCTTCGATTCTTAGTCGTTTCAAAACGAAGATTCGTGAAACTAATTACCGGACTATTGAAATGAAAATCCTGATCCTTCCCTCCTGGTATCTGCCAGGAAGAGCCTATTTTATACAAGAACAAGCTTTGTTTATTCAGGAACAAGGGATTGAGGTAGATGTATTGGCAAATGTATCATTATCCGTTACATTTGACCAAATGAAATATCTAACCTCTTCGTGGAAAAGTTTCAGTCAAATGGAAAGGGGATTACTTACCTACCGTTGCTTCACCCGACAACTTCCTAAAAGCGAAAAGTTTAATATTGAATACTGGGTAAAAAAAACTCTTGACCTTTTTGAAAAATACCAGCTCGAACAAGGGCTGCCCGATTTAATACATGTCCACAGTTCTACCTGGGGAGGGCTGGCTGCGGCAATCATCAAGGAAAGGTTTGGTGTAACCTATGTGATTACCGAACACCGGGGGGTATTTGCCCTGCAAAGTGAATTCTCCATCAGGCAATTTCCGGCATGGAAAGATCCATACTATCAGAAGACTTTTGAAAATGCCGATTTCATAATTCCCGTTTCAGATCAACTGATGCGGAAGATCTCGATCTATTCAGGTGAAAAGGTTCCCTGGAAAGCCGTTCCCAATATTGTCGATACCGATTTTTTCCATTACAAAGAGAGGGACCCAAACAAACCGTTCCATTTCATCTGTGCCAATGGATTTTATAAAGTAAAGGGCTACGATATACTCCTGAAAGCCTTTGATCGATTTTGCGAAAAGCATCCGGATGTGAAACTCTCCATTGCAGGCGAATATTTTGATTCACCGAAGTTTCAAAAGATACTTTCGGATTGCCTTAACCGTGATAAGATTGTTTTTACCGGTGAGTTATCCCGTGAAGAAGTCAGGGAGCTGATGCATTCTGCCGATGCATTCTTACTTTCCAGTCGGGTCGAATCTCAATCGATTGCAACAGTGGAGGCATTAAGCACGGGCTTGCCTGTGGTTTGCACTGACGTGGTTCCGGAGTTTGTGGTTCCTTCATTTTGCGGCTACCGTGTTCCGAATGAAGACCCGGAGGCATTTGCCGGGGCTATGCTCAGAATGGTGAAGAATATCGAATCGTTTGATCGGAAAAGACTTTCCCAACATGCCCGCAATATTGCGCACAAAGAGGTTATTGTTAGACAATTAATTGAGATATATAATCAGGTTCTGAATTCTCAATAGAACTACTTCTTCCGAAAAAGATCAAGAAGGGGGAATTCTCTCCGGATTCGGTAGTATTCTTCTTTTTCACCTCCCAATCCCGTATAAAACCGAGCAACCTCAGGTAGGGAAGAACCTTCAAAGTCCAGAATAGAAGTTTTTCCAGACTTTTCAATCAGAAACTGGTTCATTAAAGCAAACATCGCTGAAAGTTGTTTTCCTTTTTCGGAAGAGACTGGTGCAAGGTAATAATATCTTTCTTTGTATTTGAGAAAAAAGGTGGCTGTGAGAAGAGTATTTTCCTGAAAGACACCCCAGATTTCGGTTTGATCTTTAAGATGAGCAACTTGATAGAGGTTCTCAATGATAGATATAATTTCCGGTGTATAAAACCGGGATTCTTTCAAAATAAAGTTTCGAAACAGATTAAACTCTACTCCGGAACTAATTTTCAGCTTCTCTTTGGTTGTCTTATTGATATTACGAATGGTATTCTTCGAATATTTCTTTTTCAAGTCTTCGAATGGAAGAGAAAGATCGATAGTGATATTGGTGCGAATAATACTCTCAGATAGAGGATTAGAAGAGTTTAGCTGAAGATCATATCTGAAATAAGGAATTGAGTGAATAAAATCCGTTACTATCTCTGATGCGATGCTTAACGCTGAAAATACACCCAATTGCTGGCAACAAAGCGGTTGCACCAAATAGGGAAATCCAAATTTCCTTTTGACAGGCAAAGGCATCACATATTGATACTCTTCCGTAGCCAATGTCTCCCATCCGGGCGACACAATATCGAGATACCACGACAAAGCATAGATGCGACAATTTGCAGCGTTCGCTATTGTCGCATCCCATTTTTCTTTATCAATCTGATTATGTCGAAGATGAGTAATCCGCATAACTTACTTACAGCTCCAATCCATCCAACAATTTCACGTAAATCTGAATCGCCTCCCGGATTTCATCTAAGTAAATGAATTCATCAGCTGTATGAGAACGGGCAGAATCTCCGGGGCCCATTTTCACCGTAGGGAAACGCATAAAGGTCTGGTCCGAAAGCGTTGGTGAACCATAGATGGTTTTGCCCAGCAATTGAGCGCGTTGCACGAAGGGATGGTTTGTGTCAATGCTCGAAGAGTTCAGGCGGAAAGAGCGCGGCGTGATGTCGCAGGTCATCTCCTCCTTCAGGATATTGAAAATTTCTTCGTTGGTATAGCATTCGTTTGAACGGACATCTACGGTAAATTCGCAACGGTCAGGAACAACGTTGTGTTGCGTTCCTGCTTTAATGACACTGACTGTCATTTTCACCGGGCCGAGCAGGTTGGTTTGCTTTGGGAAATGGTAATCGCGGAATTTCTCGATGATGGGTAGCGCTTTGTAGATGGCATTGTCACCCTCATTGCGGGCTGCGTGGCCTGACTTTCCATGCACGACACAGTCGAGTACCATCAGCCCTTTTTCGGCAATGGCAGCGTTCATGCCAGTCGGTTCTCCTACAACTGCAAATGAGATGGAAGGCAATTCCGGCAATGCTGCTTCAGCGCCATTTTTCCCTGAAACCTCCTCCTCGCAAGAAGCCAGGAAAAGCAGATTATACGGCAGCGCTTTTTCCCGTAAAACCAGAAACGTATGGAGTAGTGAAACCAGACTGGCTCCGGCATCGTTACTTCCCAGTCCGTACAGCTTGCCTTCTTCTTCCAGTGGTTCCAATGGATTCTTGGTCCAGGATGATGCCGCTTTTACGGTATCGATGTGAGAATTCAGCAGAATAGTTGGTTTGGCTGCATCGTAGGGATGAGCAAAACACCAGTTGTTGTTGCCTTTGCGGAAAACCTCCAGGCCATGACTTTGGAGGAAATTATACATATAGTCTGCCGCCTGATCCTCTTCCCGACTGAGTGAAGGTATGGCGATGAGCGCTTTGAGCAGGTCAACGGCAGAGTAGTAAGCTTCGTCGATATTCATAGTTTTTGCAAATAAAAAAGCAGGAGCAGACAACAGTTAGTACACTGTTACCTGCTCCTGCAAATATAGTCAAATTTAGAACATGCTGGCAATGCGTTTCACGGCAGACACCAACGCGTCGATCTCTTCTTTGGTATTGTAAAATGAGAAGGAAGCGCGAACCGTTCCTTCCACACCCAAGCGCTTCATCAATGGTTGAGCGCAGTGGTGACCGGTACGGACAGCAATTCCCAGTTTATCGAGCAACATGCCCATATCGTAGTGGTGAATATTGCCCACTAAGAATGAAATTACAGCACCTTTGTGAGCTGCTGTTCCCAATATGCGCAGGCCGTCTATCTCAAGCAATTTTTCAGTTGCATAATGCAGTAGCTCATCCTCATAAGCAGCAATGTTATCCATACCAATTGCCGATACATAGTCCAAAGCTGCTGCCAATCCGGTTGACCCGATATAGTCCGGAGTTCCGGCTTCAAACTTAAACGGCAGTTCATTGAATGTCGTTTTCTCAAAAGAGACCGTGGCAATCATTTCACCACCGCCCTGATAAGGAGGTATTTTCTCCAGCCATTCGGTTTTTCCGTATAAAACTCCAATACCGTTCGGTCCGTAGATTTTATGCGCTGAGAAAGCGTAAAAATCGGCATCCAGTTCCTGCACATCAATCTTCATGTGCGGAACCGACTGCGCTCCGTCAATCAATGCCGGAACACCTTTGGAGTGAGCAAAGTCGATAATTTCCTTCACCGGATTAACCGTTCCCATTACATTGGAAACGTGCATCACGGAAACCAGCTTTGTCCGTTCATTGAACAGCTTCTGGTATTCGTCCAGCAACAATTCTCCATTGTCATTCATCGGAATGACGCGGAGCTTAATGCCTTTGCGGGTCTCCAGCAATTGCCAGGGAACGATGTTGGAGTGGTGTTCCATCTCCGATATAATAACTTCATCTCCTGCTGAAAGCAGTTCGCCAAATGACGATGCCACAAGATTGATAGCTTCGGTAGTACCACGTGTAAAGATAATTTCGTGTGCCTCTTTGGCATTGATGAATTTCTGAACGGTACGACGGGCTGCTTCATGAGCTTCGGTTGCTTCCTGGCTCAGGTAGTGAACGCCGCGGTGGATATTGGCATTCACGTTATAGTATCCCTCTTCGATTTTCTCCACCACGCAACGGGGCTTTTGAGTAGTCGCTCCATTGTCGAAATATATCAAGTCCTTTCCGTAGATTTTCCGGGAAAGGATGGGAAAGTCGGCTCGTATTTTTTGAACGTCAAGCATAGTCTTTGCTTTTGTTTTATTTGAAAATATGCCAATGGAAAAGCTCTCCATTGGCACACAATATCTTAATTACATAAGTTGCAACCCGCACATTTGGCCAGCTCGCCACGGAAACGTTTTTCCACCAACAGTTTGAGCCGGTCTTTCAACGCTTCCATACGTATTGTGTCGATAACATCGGCCATGAAGGCAAATTTCAATAACATACGCGCTTCTGCTTCCGAGATTCCACGGGCACGCATGTAGAAGAGCGCCGTTTCGTCAATTTGACCGATAGTGGCACCGTGGCTACATTTGACATCATCGGCATAAATCTCAAGCTGAGGCTTGGTGTACATTTTTGCTTCGCGGGTCGTACAGATATTCTTGTTGGACTGGTATGCTTCGGTTTTCTGGGCATCCGGACGAACCAAAATTTTTCCGGTGAATGCTCCGACAGAATATTCGTCCAGAACATATTTGAAGTTCTCGTTGCTTAAACAGCGGGGAACGGCGTGGTCGATGAAGGAATGATTATCGACAGTCTGCGTTTTGTCCACAATCGCAATTCCGCCCAGGTGATGTTCTGCATTTTCACCTTTGAAAACAACGTGGTAGTTGTTGCGGGTCTTGCCGTTGTGCAAAGTAATGCCGTTTACCATCACATTGGAGTTTGCCTCCTGAGAAAGGAAAGTTGAAGCAACACGACGGGTATTTACGCTGTTTTCCTCCATTTCGTAGAAATCGAAACGGGCATTTTCCCCTACAAAGATTTCCGTTACCTGCGTGGCGAGGAACGTGATTTTTTCATCTATCGAGTGGTCGCAAACAAGTAATTTAGCTTCAGAGTTATCTTCCATGATAATCAACAACCGGCGGTTAGCCATAGAGTCAACATCTCCGCGAAGGATATTTACCAACTGAAGCGGCTTCTCAATGACAGTATTCTTGGGAACGTAAACCACAAAGCCATCCTGAGCGAATGTGGTATTGAAGGCAACCAAACCGTCATTTTCGGTTTTAGCCAGTTTTCCGTAGTATTTGGCTGCAATCTCCGGTTTTTGCTCCGAAAACTCTTTCAGGCTTCCGACAAATACCGACTCAGGCAATTGGGCGGTCGGTTGGAATTTTTTGTAGAAGCTGTCATTTACCAAAAAGTAAAGAGCAGTACTCAAATTCGGAACGTCACAATGAAACACTTCATACGGGTCAACGGGAATATTCAATCGGGTCAGATTCAACCCGAAATCCCAGTCAAAAAACGATGCAACGTCGGTGTATTTGTATTCCTCCGAATCTTTCTTGGGAAAACCGTTGCGGACAAAATCCTCAAAGGCTTTCTCGCGGGGTGCATTCAGCACCTCCGATGAGTGACTCTTAATCAGTCCGTGGGCCTGATTGTACAAGTCTATATATTGTTGTTCTGTTTTCATATTTAAAAAGCCCCTCTATTCCCAATGGGAATCCATAAAATGAGTGATACTCGATTTATTATTTACCATTGACATGGTATTCTGTAAACCCCTCCTTGGGAGGGTCCCGATAGTTATCGGGAGGGAGGTCATCTTTTCTTAATCACCCCACTCTTTGCGAATCCAGTCGTAACCTCTGTCTTCCAGTTCGAGTGCAAGCTCAGGACCTGCTGATTTTACGATACGACCTTTGTATAGTACGTGTACAAATTCAGGCTTGATGTAGTCTAACAAACGCTGGTAGTGGGTAATCACAATAGTTGCGTTATGTTCGCTACGAAGCGTATTTACACCGGTAGCAACCACACGAAGGGCATCGATATCAAGACCTGAATCCGTTTCATCAAGGATAGAAAGGCGTGGTTCGAGCATTGCCATCTGGAAAATCTCGTTACGTTTCTTTTCACCACCGGAGAAACCTTCGTTTACCGAACGGCTGGCAAGCTTGTTGTCCAGCTCAACGATTTCGCGTTTTTCACGCATCAGTTTCAGGAAGTCTGAAGCAGAAAGCGGCTCCTGTCCTTTGTATTTGCGGTGTTCATTTACCGCTGTACGCATGAAATTCACCATGCTTACACCCGGGATTTCCACCGGATACTGGAAACTAAGGAACAAGCCTTCGCAAGAGCGGTGCTCTGGAGGCAAGTCCAGCAGATTCTTTCCATAGAAATTCACCTCTCCGTCAGTTACAGTAAAAGCCGGATTTCCTGCCAAAACTGAAGAAAGGGTACTTTTACCGGAACCGTTAGGTCCCATGATTGCGTGTACTTCTCCGGGACGAACCGTCAGGTTAATCCCTCTCAATATTTCTTTGCCGTTGATATTGGCGTGTAGGTTCTTTATTTCTAGCATTGTTTTCTCTGTTTATTGGTGAAAGTCCACATTCTCGATTGAAAGACTTTCAATATTTTGATTGAATTAATAGTTGTCTTATGCTCCTTTCAGGAGAAATAAGGTTCTTTTATCCTACCGAACCTTCCAAACTAATTTGCAACAGTTTCTGGGCTTCTACTGCAAACTCCATCGGAAGTTTATTCATAACCTCTTTAGCGTAACCATTTACAATGAGACCTACGGCATCTTCTGTAGAAATCCCGCGCTGGTTACAGTAGAAGAGTTGGTCTTCGCTGATTTTGGAAGTGGTTGCTTCGTGCTCCACCATTGCAGTCTCGTTATTGATTTCCATATAAGGGAAGGTGTGGGCTCCACATTTATCTCCCAACAGAAGGCTGTCACATTGCGAATGGTTACGGGCATTGTCGGCACGTTTGGTGATTTTTACCAGACCGCGGTAACTGTTTTGGCTATGACCGGCTGAGATACCTTTTGATACGATGGTACTTTTGGTATTTTTTCCCAGGTGAATCATTTTCGTTCCAGTATCAGCCTGCTGGTGATTGTTGGTAACGGCCACAGAATAGAATTCTCCTACAGAATTATCTCCGGCAAGGATACAGCTCGGGTATTTCCATGTAATAGCAGAACCGGTCTCTACCTGTGTCCAGGAGATTTTCGAACTGTCCCCTTTACAAAGTCCGCGCTTGGTTACAAAGTTGTAAATACCCCCGACACCGTTTTTGTCTCCCGGATACCAGTTCTGTACCGTCGAGTATTTCACTTCGGCACGGTCGTGAGCAACGATTTCTACAATAGCAGCGTGAAGCTGGTTTTCGTCACGCATCGGAGCGGTACAACCTTCGAGGTAACTTACATACGCATCGTCATCAGCGACTATGAGCGTACGCTCAAACTGTCCGGTGTTGGCTGCATTGATACGGAAATAGGTAGAAAGCTCCATTGGGCAACGAATACCTTTGGGTATATAGACAAACGAACCGTCACTGAATACTGCCGAGTTAAGTGCGGCAAAGAAGTTATCACGGTAAGGCACTACCGAACCGAGGTACTTTTTCACCAAATCAGGATAATCTTTCACCGCCTCGCTGAAGGAGCAGAAGATGATTCCCATTTCAGCTAGCTTTTCTTTGAATGTCGTTTTTACAGACACACTATCCATCACGGCATCCACTGCCATGCCCGAAAGCATCATCTGCTCTTCAAGAGGAATACCAAGCTTGTTGAACGTTTTCACCAGTTCAGGGTCCACCTCATCCATGTTCTTGGGACCTTCCTTCTTTTTGGGTGCCGCATAATAGCTGATGGATTGATAGTCGATTTCCGGCAAATTCAGGTGTGCCCAATCCGGCATTTTAATAGTTTGCCAGTAAGCAAAAGCTTTCAAACGGAAATCGAGCAGCCATTCCGGTTCGTTTTTCTTGGCCGAAATCAGACGTACCACGTCTTCATTCAACCCTACCGGAATAATTTCGGTATCAATGTCAGTAACAAACCCGTACTTATAGTCGCCGGTCGTTACCTCATCCAGTATATTTTTTTCTTCTTTTTCTTCCTGCATAATGAGCTAATTTTGGGATATATATGATGTTTCAGGAGCTATATTGTCCTATTTCCGGACAACCGATTACATATAACTCCTTTTCATTGAATCTGTTCAGTCTGGAAGCTTGTTTTAAGCCTCCTGTTCACTATCTTTCTCGTATTTAAAATACTTTTGCAAATAAGGGAAAATAGTCGGCGCTACCTTCACGACCGGATAATAAGTAAAGGATTCTTCTTTTGTGGAGGATTTTATTAACCTGTTATTGCGGTCAAACAACTGCAACAAATTAAAGAGAATACTTAACAACAATGCTGATTTTAGACCGCCAAAAACAGCACCCGCAATTTGATTCAGCGGACCTAGTCCGATTCCGGCCAATATGCGTTGAATGATTGTTGCAATCAGATTGCCCACCAGGAGCGTCACAATAAACGGAAGGAAAAACGAAAGCGGCTTCCAGACAAATTCCGGAAATTCATGCACCTTTTGCAAAAAAACAGCCGCTGCATCAGCATAATGAATCGCTACCCAGGTTCCGAAAACAAGGCCCATCAATGATACCAACTGTCGAACCAATCCTTCCAGAAAACCTTTTGCTACACCTAATCCCACTAATATGATTATAATCCAGTCAATGAAGTTCATAGGCATTTGTTCTATTCGCAAAAATAGTAATTTATGCTCAGAAACTTTCACAAATGTCCGTTTTTCACACGTTTTACAAGGTTTGAGATATTATTTCAGGCTATTTTGATGCAAATGTCAAGCAAAGTCAATATAGAACGGATATACATAAATGGGATAGCATTCAGGTTATGAAGAGTAATGGGATGAAATAAGTATGGGAACAAAATATTACATTTGTACAAATCAAAAACTGCAATTAGCCAATGAAGTCAATTTATTCCGACAGTGAACTTGGAAATATTACTATCCGCTTAAACTCACGAGCCAAAAAGGTGATTTTCAAACTTACTCCTGAAGGATTATTGGCCACCATTCCACCCGGTTGCACACAAAAATATTTCGAAGAGGTATTAAATCAACTCAGGCCCAGACTTCTGGATTTTGTAACTAAGAAAAATACCAAAACGACTCTTGATGAATCCTGTTCGTTGAAAACCCACACATTTTCTATTCGCATTTTCCGGATGGAGAGGGAAAATTTCTATTTTTCCCGAAAAGCGGAGACACTACACATCGCTTGCCCGATGAATACAGATTTTGAACGGGAAGAGGTTCGTAATTTATTGGTTAAAGGCATCGAACGGTTTCTCAAAGCCGATGCTAAAGCATACCTACCGCAACGGATACGCTTGTTGGCAGAGCGCCACAAACTCAACTTCAATGATGTAAAAATCAATTCAAGTCGTGGCAGATGGGGCAGCTGCAGTACGCATCGCTCTATCAACCTCTCCTTCTATCTGATGTTACTCCCGTCCCACCTGATAGATTATGTCCTGTTACACGAATTAACCCACACCCTTGAGATGAACCACAGTGATCGTTTTTGGCGGAAATTGGACGAATTTACAGGCGGACAATCACTTGCCCTCCGACATGAACTAAAAGCCTTCAAAACGCATATCTAAACCCTAAACATAATAATCAGGGCGAGCCCCTGCGGGTCGGGCTATCCGCTGCGAGTTCCCGTCCTGAAATACAGTCCGGGAAGCTCTCCGCTTCTATCCCTCTCGCCTGCGTGCGGACGGCAGTGCTCCTGATAAAAATCCCCTGCGCACAAAAATAAATTCCCTGCGCAGGAAAATAAAACGGATGCGCAGGAAATTATTTTTTCTGCACATCCGTTTCAAATCATTCCTTCATTCCCTCAATCCCTTAGAAACGACAAAACCCCCACCAGTTTCCTGATGAGGGTTTCTTAAAAGGCGGCTACCTACTCTCCCACTTGCGCAGTACCATCGGCGTGATCGGGCTTAACTTCTCTGTTCGGAATGGGAAGAGGTGGAACCCCGATGCTATAACCACCTAAATATTTTTATTTATCATTATAACATATCGTCAAGTAAAGCAGTCCATAAGAACCATCCAGCCATCTAAGACCAAGAAAGTTTCGGGTAATTAGTATTGCT
>NZ_JAKZKV010000022.1 GCF_022808675.1 Parabacteroides sp. FAFU027 | reverse complement strand
AACTTGACAGAACTACATATGAGGTTTTGCAGATCTTGAGTATTTCATTGACTGATAAAACTAATCTTAGAGAACTATTCAACAGAACTAAATTTCAAAATGACAAAGATCGTTTTAGGCTTAATGATCCAAGTTTATTTGAGTTTTAATTACGTCCCAATTTTAATGGGACACTAGTGAAAATGAGGTAGTTGCTTGTATAACAGTTGGTAAGTTTATGGCGTGATGAGGTTGTTTTGGTTAATAAAATGAAAAATACTACATTGCGATGAGTGTTTTTCTTTGTTTATCTCTATTTAATGAGTAGAGAAAATCAAATTACAATGTGCTTTTATTTTTGACATAATGATCTTTTGTCAAAATGAAATTAGGTGTATATAAATGGATACCATAAAACATGAACTATATTATATTGTATTATTGAGAAATGAGTTATTTTGTATTCTAGTTAAACACAGAATGGTCATTTCAATGGATTGACAACTAGAATAAGTCTGTTTTTGATAATACATTATATCTAATTTGTTCATTATGACAAAAGCAAATGTAATAAAAAGGATATTATTCCTTACATTATTCGTTCTCTTGTATGGTCAAAATTATGCCCAAATTTCTCTTTCGGTAAGAAAGCAAAAGATCAAGCAAATTATTCCAGTAATAGAAAAAATCAGCGGATACAATATTTTCTATGTCAATGAGATGCCTGATCTCAATATGGAAAAAGATTTAGTGGTTTCCAATAAATCAATTTCAGAAACATTGGATCTTTTATTTCGGGGAACCAGCATTACCTATCAGATAAAGGCTGATAAGCAGATACTCCTGTTGATGAAATCGCAGAGAAACAAGGATATAAATAGAATACTTCCTGAGGACAAAAAAAAAATAAAAGGAAAAGTGGTTGACCTGAATCATATGCCCTTAATCGGTGTTTTGGTCAGGGAAAAAGGCGAAAGTACAGGTGCAACTACCAATTCAGCAGGAGAATTTGTCCTTGATGTACGGGAAAACTCAACCCTGATATTTTCGTATCTTGGGTATTTAACTCAACATATTTCCGTAAATGATAAAAGCACTATAGATGTTGTCATGGCAGATGATTCGAAGTTGCTCAACGAACTTGTGGTTATCGGATACGGTGCCATAATGAAAAAAGACCTGACCGGAGCTGTGGTGACAATTCCGGGCGAAGATGCCTCTATACGAAAAACATCCCAATTGTCCACGGCATTGCAGGGGGCTGTTTCAGGAGTTCTGGTGACCCGGGATAATAATGCACCGGGCTCTGTGCCAAGTAGCATCAGGATAAGGGGAATTACCACCATTGGAAACTCAGATCCACTTGTGGTCGTTGACGGAGTGCCGGGAGATATTAATCAGGTAAATGCCAATGAAGTAGAGAGTGTTTCTGTACTGAAAGATGCAGCTTCATCAGCCATATATGGTTCGCGTGCAGCTTCCGGCGTAGTACTCGTTACCACAAAAAGGGCAAAAGAAACCGGGATGTCACTCAGGTATTCGGGTGAATTCGGACTGGAGATTCCAACGACACAACCAGATGTGGTGGGAGTGACGCGTTATTTGGATATGACCAACGAATTGAGATATAACGATAATCCAAGTGGTGGATTTTATCAGGCCTATTCAGAAGATCAAGTAAAGAATTGGTTAGCTTACAATCAGACTGATCCAAACCATTATCCTGTTACTGACTGGCAGGATATGATTCTTAAAAAATCAGCCATGCGTCAGACCCAGGTTTTCCAAATCTCAGGCGGAGCGAAGTCGGTGCGTACATTAGCATCTCTTACGTATGATAATATAGACGGCTTATATGCGGATCGTAACTATGAACGCTATATGCTTCGAGTAAATAATGATGTGGTGATAAACGATAAACTTAGTGTAACGATAGATTTCAACGCCAAAAGATCAAAGTATCACCAGCCGGTGTACGATCCGCTGGCCGACATGCGGATGACTCCCTCCATATATGCTGCGGTATGGAAAAACGGTCGCATTGCTGAAGGAAAGTCGGGCGGGAATCCGTATGGATTGATGCTTTTAGGCGGAAGTATGGATCGTTGGTACACATTGTTGGGCGGAAAAGCATCTGTGGATTATAAACCTTTCAGTGGTTTTAATATTTCGGCTGTAATAGCCCCAATATTGAGTTATCTCAAAATAAAATCATTTCAGAAGAAGGCAACCTATACACTTGCTGATGATCCTAATGTCATTGGCGGTTATTTGGAAGCAAATGCTGTTCCTTACAGTACGACAAAACTGTATGAAGAGCGCGACGATAATTATTACATTACTTCACAGCTGATTGCCAGTTATAAGAAGACGGTTGGAGCTCATAATATTGATCTGATGGGAGGTACGGAGAATCATTATGAATATTCCGAAACCCTGACTGCTACGAGAGATGGATATACCCTGAGCTCGTATCCTTATCTGGATACGGGTCCGGAGAGTTTGCGGGACAACGGAGGATCGGGAAAAGAATATGCATATCGTTCTTGGTTTGGCCGCCTGATGTACAATTATGCAGGCAAATATCTGTTGCAGGCCAATGCGCGCAATGACGGATCTTCACGCTTTGCCAAGAAGTACCGTTGGGGAATCTTTCCAGCCTTTTCTGCAGGTTGGGTGATGACAGAAGAACCTGTTATCAAGGAAAATATGCCGGACTGGTTGTCAACCGTTAAGCTCAGAGCTTCCTGGGGGGCCTTGGGCAATGAACGTATAGGGGACTTCCCTTATCTGGCAACGATTGAGTTTGGAAATGCGCTGATTTACAATAATGGAGGAGTAGAATCCATAAAAACCGCAGCACAAAAGCAGTATGCGGTTGAGAATGTATCGTGGGAAAAGACTGAATCAACTGATTGGGGATTGGATCTTTCATTTCTGAAAAGCAGGTTACGTTTAACTGGTGATTTTTACATCAAAAAGACAAAGGACATGCTATTGGCACTTAAGATTCCCTATTACCTGGGCATGAGTGATCCGGAAGTAAATGCGGGAAAAATGTTCACGAGAGGTTATGAATTAGATCTTAACTGGAATGACAGCCATAAGAGCTGGAAATACAGTATTTCTGTCAATTTCTCAGATTTTATATCCCGCATAGGAGATCTTAAGGGAACAAAGTTTTTGGGTGATAAAGTGAAAATGGAAGGCAGCGAATTTAACGAATGGTACGGTTATCTCAGTAACGGGCTGTTTCAATCCAGTGACGACGTGAAGAATTCGCCCAAGATAAATAACAATACAAAAGTAGGCGATATAAAATATAAAGATATTTCGGGACCAAACGGAGTTCCTGACGGAGTGATTTCTCCCGAATATGACCGGGTACTGCTGGGCGGTTCATTGCCCCGTTATTTGTACGGTGGTAAATTGTTTGTCGGATACCAAAATATTGATCTGTCCGTGGTTTTTCAAGGGGTCGGAAAGCAAAATGTGCGTTTGGAACGTGATATGATAGAACCTTTGCGTGGGGATTATGGCAATATACCCGCCATACTTGACGGAAACTACTGGAGCTCTTTTAACACAGATGCCAGGAACCTCCAAGTTAAATTTCCGCGGCTGACTCGTGTGAATGTGGAATCCAATATGGCGATGTCTGACTTTTGGTTGTTTAATGGTCGGTATTTTCGGCTGAAGAATTTATCATTGGGATACGTGTTGTCTAATAAGTTGGTAAACAGTGTGAGAATAGAGAAGGTCAGAATTTATGCCACTGCGACAGATCTATTTTGTCTCAGTAACTTTCCACGAGGGTGGGATCCGGAGATGGGAACTACCTCGTATCCAATAACTACCTCTTTAACCTTTGGAGTTTCACTAAACTTTTAGACAATGTTTTCATGAAAAATGCAATACTCAAATATGCACTCTTGTCCATACTGGCTTTAAGTTCTTGCAGCAATCTTGACCTGTTGCCGTTATCGGAAGCATCATCCGGTAACTGGTATTCTTCAGATGATGAAATAGAGATGGCTGCAAATGAATTTTACAAAATTGGTTATTGGAGTCCAGTATTGGAAGATACCGAGCAGGAGTCTGACAACTTTACCTACCGGAATTCTAACAGAAATGAGATCCTTAACGGAACGCTGAATGGCCAAGCCTGGTACGTCATCACATTGTGGTCACAGTGTTACAAAGGAATTACGCTTGCCAACATATTACTCAGAAAGACCGAAAATGCACCTTTGACCGGACTTTCGGCAGATAAGGTAAGGCAATTTCGTGCAGAAGCATATTTTATCAGGGCATGTAAATATGCAACATTGCTTTCCTATTATGGAGATGTGGTATATCTTACTTCAAGTATTAACATAGAACAGGCTTTGCAAATGGGACGGATGCCTAAGAAAGATGTGATTCCATTGGTATATGCCGATTTTGACAATGCCATTGCAGATCTTCCTGTTTCGTATATGGGAAGTCTGGATCAGCGGTTTACCAAAGGTGCGGCATTAGCCATGAAAGCTCGTTTTGCACTTTATAATAGTGACTGGGCTGTGGCTGCAAAAGCGGCCAAGGCTTGCATGGATTTGGGTGTATATGATCTGCATTCAGATTTTACCAATTTATTTTTATCCACAACCAGAAACACCAAAGAAAATATATTCCTTATCCCGAGGTCTATCGATAATGGAGTGACACTCAGTGACTGGCTAGTGAATAATGAGCTTACACGCAATGCTACAGGCTACGCTGCCGCTACTCCGTCGTGGGATCTGCTCGCGGCATTCTTATGCACAGACGGGCTGCCGATAGATGAATCACCTCTGTTTGATCCTCACAACCCGTTTAAGAATCGTGATCCGCGTTGTGTGAAAACTATCGTTGAGTTTGGTACTCGTCATTTGAATTTTGATTACAATCCTCATCCTGATTCATTGACAGTAATGAACTACCAGACGGGTAAAAGGCAAAAGAACAACGATAACAGAGCTGTGGCTCAGTATGCATCTTTCAATGCCCTGGTATGGAAAAAAGGAATCGACGCCACCTGGCTGGTCAATGGCAAAAAGGTGGATAACGATTATGTCATTATTCGTTTTGCTGATGTGTTGTTGATGTATGCAGAGTCTAAAATTGAATTAAATGAAATAGACGCGACAGTGCTTAATGCCATTAATCGCGTAAGAGCCAGGGGGTATGGGGTTAGAGTAACTGATGTGGACAAATACCCAGCCGTGATCACCACTAACCAGGCAAAACTCCGGCAGACGGTGAGACTGGAACGTAGGGTGGAATTTGCCAACGAAGGGCTTCGCTATATGGACCTGATACGATGGCGGCTGGCATCTAAGGCTCTTAACACAAAGAACTACGGGATATTATATCCTGCTACTTTGTTACGTCAGACAATCACATCGAAGGGGTTGTGGTTTTGGCCTTCTACACCTAAGATTGATGATGATGGAATAGCGGATTTTTCAGCCATGGAATATGCGGGACAAATCGCCGTATTGTCTCAACGAGTGTGGGATGACAGACAATATTTATGGCCGATTCCAACAGACGAAATATCTATAAATAGCAATATAAGGCAAAACCCCGGTTATTAATAGGCCGAAGTTCGTTGTAATATAATCATTTGATATATAGTTGTATCTGATTGTGATACTCACAGATTATTACAATCAGATTTATAAATGTAGCAATTTTATTGTTGTACATTGATAGTTTTGTCTTAAATTAAATAGTTAATAAATACAAACAAATAGGATCCGAACATGAAAAAGACACTGGGATTATTCATCTCATTTTTATTGGCCGGTAGCACATTATTTGCTGCGGAGCTATTGGTAGAAGCTGAAAGCTTTATAAATAAGGGAGGCTGGGTCGTTGACCAGCAGTTTATGGATGTGATGGGATCTCCCTATATCATGGCTCATGGCATGGGCAAGCCAGTGGCTGATGCATCGACCACGGTAACCTTTCCCGGATCAGGAACTTATTACGTGTATGTACGTACATTCAACTGGACATTCCCCTGGGCCAAAGGTACCGGTCCGGGGGCGTTTACCCTGAAGGTAGGCGGTAAACGCCTGTCAACAACACTCGGAACCGAAGGCTCACAATGGATGTGGCAAAAGGCCGGCACCGTATCTGTCAAAGATAAGCAGACGACGTTGGTATTGAGTGACCTTTCCGGATTTAACGGCAGATGTGATGCGATCTATTTTACGACCGAAAAAGGAAGTACACCTCCGGCAGACGTCAATGAGTTGGCTCTTTTCCGCAAGAAGCTTCTCAATATTCCGCTTAATCCCGGGAATGTGGAGAAATATGATTTGGTCGTTGTGGGTGGCGGTGTTGCAGGTATGTGTGCAGCCACAGCAGCTGCACGTCTGGGATGCAAGGTTGCTTTGATCCATGACCGTCCGGTATTGGGAGGGAATAATAGCTCAGAGGTGCGTGTTCACCTGGGAGGATCTATCGAAAAAGGGAAAAATGCCGGCTTGGGCCGCATGATTCGTGAATTTGGTCACACCCGTGAAGGAAATGCCCAGAAGGCAGATGTCTATGAAGACGAGAAGAAAAGCGATTTTATTGCTAACGAGAAAAATATCACCCTGTTTACCAACTGTCATGCAACGGCCGTAACGACGAAAGATGGTAAGATCGAATCAGTCTTAGCCAAACAAGTTGAGACCGGAAATGAGATCAGCTTTAAAGCTCCGATTTTTGCAGATTGTACCGGTGACGGCACGATCGGTTATCTGGCGGGAGCTGATTACAGAATGGGACGTGAAAGCCGTGATGAATTTGGTGAAGATCTGGCTCCTGAAAAGGCCGATAAAATGACGATGGGAGCTTCGGTACAATGGTATTCAGTGGCAGATAATAAACCGAACTCATTTCCCCATTTTAAATATGGCGTGGATTTTAACGAAAAAAACTGCGAAAAAGTCACTATGGGCGAATGGAAGTGGGAGACCGGGATGAATTTTGACCAGATTAAAGATTTTGAACGTGTCCGTGACTATGGCCTTCTTGTGGTCTATTCTAACTGGAGTTTTCTGAAAAATGAATTGAAGGACAATCAGAAATACCAAAGCAGAAAACTGGAATGGGTGGCTTATATCGCCGGTAAGCGTGAGTCTCGTCGGTTGATGGGCGATTATATCCTGAAGCAGGATGATATTGACAAAAATATGTTTCATGAAGATGCTTCGTTTACCACTACCTGGAGTATCGACCTGCATACACCGGATACCACCAACTCTAAGACATTCCCGGATGCTGAGTTTAAATCGGCAACCAAACACATATACATCTATCCTTACTCAGTTCCTTATCGCTGCCTTTATTCACGTAACGTAGACAACCTGTTTATGGCTGGCCGTAATATTAGTGCCACTCACGTTGCTCTGGGTACGGTAAGGGTAATGCGTACGACCGGTATGATGGGAGAGGTAGTCGGTATCGCAGCCGCACTATGTAAAAAATACAATACGACTCCCCGTATGATTTATCAGTCACATCTGGATGAATTCAAGTCTCTGATGAAAGAAGGTGTGGGTAAAAAAGAGGGATTGCCCGATAATCAGAAATTTAATGAGGTGAAAAACCTGAAACAACCTAAGTATCTGAACAAAAAATAATTCAAGGAAATGAAGAAAATCCTTCTTATATTGGGCTTTTTGTCTCTTATTCTCTGTCTAAATGCAGCAGTACCCGATTCCACTTATAAATACAATATTCTACTGACGGGTGCATCCTTTGCATCTCCCCAAAATACATGGTTCGAACAGGCGTGTCGTAAGTTACAGGCAAGACCGATCAATAGAGCTATTGGTGGTGAGGCCATTGCAAATACGGCCAACCGGATGGTGGATGGTACACTTTATACCCCTGAGGAGTTGGAAAAAATCGACGCATTTGTAATTATGCAGGTGCATGATAAAGACGTGTTTGACGAATCGAAGTTGCGGGCAAAATACACCGATTACCCCACTCCGTTCAACAGGGATAATTATGCCATTGCTTTTGATTATGTGATTAAGAGATACATCACTGAGTGTTACGAACTGCGCAACAATCCCAAGTCGAAATACTTTGGAACTCCTATCGGGAAACCTGTTGTAATCATTCTTTGCACAAACTGGCACGATGGCCGGGTGGTGTATAATACCTCTGTCAGAAAATTAGCGGATAAATGGGGCTTTCCTGTTGTTGAGTTCGATAAATATATCGGTTTCTCCAAAAATACCTTACATCCGGTTACCGGGAAACAGTACAGTTTGTTGTATGCCACTGATAATCAAATGGTCGGCGGTGAAAGGTTCGGACAGCATCCTTACCGTGGTGAACAGTCGTACATACAACAACGAATGGCTGCCATTTTCGCAGATCTGATGCAAAAGATCCTACCTATAAGATAGTACACACAAAAAATTAACCGGCAATGATAATGAAACGTATATTATTGATCCTTATAGTATTACCGATCGTTCAGTTTGTCTATTCTCAGGCCAGTTGTTACAGCTCCCTGAAAAATGACACCCTGACAATCGGAAATAATCAGATCGAACGAAAATTCATCTGGAATATAGGAAATCTAATCACTTACAGCCTTACTGACAAAATCAATAAACAACAGTGGCAAAACCAGTCACGCACGCCTGATTTCAGTATTTCGAAAGATGCCAAAGTGACGGCAGAATCGACCTGCCAGTCGGAATGGGTCAAAGAGTCGGAGATTCATCCGCGATACCTTCAGACTACGGTTGCCTTTAGCCTCGGCACATTGCAGGTGAAGCGTGTATATCGCATTTACGAAAATAGTCCGGCCATAGCCTGCGATACTTATCTTAAAGGTTCGCTGGATAATTTGCTCTCGGGCAAGGAAGCCAATCAGGCTGACATGAAGAATATCGAATTTGCCGAAGATATGAAATCGAAGCAGATGTCTGCGGTATTGGACCAGATTCATCTGAAAGGACAGCATTGGAGCCTGAAAGCGGTCGAGTTTTTTGATGTTACGGACTGGAATAATAATCTGGTGTCGGAACGAAAGATCCTCTCTTACCGCAAAAGTTCCTATCGGGGAAATCTATTGTTTGCCTCCAATGGTGAAAATGACAACGGATTTTTTATCCTCAAGGAAGCACCTTGCTCCGGAGTACAGATGGCTTATCAGGGATCTGATTTCAGTGCCGAGTTTGGCAAAATCACAGTCAACGGCCTGGGAATCGCAGGTGGCGATATCAAGCCTGATACCTGGGTGAAAACCTACGGTTGTGTCATAGGTGTATATGGAAAAAGTGAACTTAATGGCCTGGTAGCCCTCCGTTCGTATCAGAAAAATATTCGTAAATTGACTTCTGACCGGGATGAGATGATTATGATGAATACCTGGGGCGATCGCAGTCAGGACTCCAAGGTGAATGAGAAATTCTGTTTGCAGGAGTTGGAATGTGCCGCCAGACTGGGAATGACCCATTTTCAGATCGATGATGGTTGGCAGACTGGAAAAAGCCCCAATTCGGCATTGGCCAGAGGTACATTTACCGGAATCTGGAGCAATAAGGATTATTGGAAACCCGATACGCTCAAGTATCCCCGGGGACTGGCGCCGGTGGTTGAAAAAGGAAGAAAGCTTGGCATCGAAATCTGTCTGTGGTTTAATCCCAGTGTCCAGAATGATTTTGCTGATTGGGAAAAAGATGCGCAGGCTTTGATCGGTCTTTATAAAACTTATGGAATACGAATCTTTAAGATCGATGGGCTTACTATACCGTCTAAGCAAGCCGAGATTAATCTTCGGAACTTGTTTGACAAAGTATTAGCCGAAACTAATAACAAGGTTTCCTTTAATCTCGATGCAACAGCCAGTCGCAGAGGAGGATATCACATGCTTAATGAGTATGGAAATGTATTCCTCGAGAACCGGTATACCGATTGGCAAAACTACTATCCTTACTGGACTCTCCGTAATTTGTGGCAATTGTCGAAATATGTGCCTGCCGAAAAGCTCCAGATCGAGTTTCTGAATAAATGGAGGAATGCAAAGAAATACGGTGACGACCGGTTTGCACCGGCCAGATATTCGTTTGAATACCTTTTTGCAACAGCAATGACCGGTCAGCCGTTGGCCTGGTTCGAAGGATCGAATCTGCCGGAAGAGGCATTTAAGGTACAGAAGCTGATCTCTGATTATAAGAAAGTCCAGCATGACTTTCATACCGGCGTGATACTCCCGGTAGGCGAGGAGCCCTCAGGCCGTTCATGGACCGGATTCCAGTCCATCAAGGATAATAAAGGGTACTTGCTCTTTTTTAGAGAAAACACTCCAGAGGATAAAGCTCAAGTAGCGACCTGGCTACCCCGGGGAGCGACGGTGAAATGTACCCCTGTGCTTGGCAATGGAAAACCGGTGACGGCTACAGTAGGGGAAAGAGGTGAAATTCGAGTCTCTATTCCCGCAGCAAACGACTTTGTAATGTACCGATATGAAGTAAAATAAAGCACGTAAAGTCTTCGCTCATTCGATTCATTTACTACATAATACACACTAAAAACTATGAGAATACACTTTTTGACAGCCTTGTTCTTATCTGTTTCAACGGTCCTGTTTGCACAGAAAAGCTATGAGGTGAAATCTCCCGACGGCAAACTCGATGTCCGTGTGCAGGTCGGGACAGACATTACTTACTCCCTCACCCATGAAAACAATCCGGTGATCAAGCCATCGGCCATATCCATGAAACTGGGTGACGGTACCGTATGGGGAACAGCCCCTAAAGTAATCAGTACCCAAAATAATGCGATCAATCAGACTATCAATTCTCCATTTTATAAAAAGAAAACTGTTGCTGATCAGTGTAATGAAATGGTGCTGACTTTCAAAGGCGATTTCAAGATCGTGTTTCGGGCCTATAATGACGGCATGGCTTACCGCTTTGTCTCATTGCGCAAAAAGGATTTTACCGTAACCGGTGAAGACGCAACATTCAATTTTGATAAAGACTACAAGGCTTGTGTCCCTTATGTGAAAAGTAAAGAAAAAGAGGTGGAGAAACAGTTCTTCAACTCTTTTGAAAATACGTATGCCAATGTCTCTCTAAGCGAGATGAGTAACAATCGATTGGCTTTTACGCCACTGGTTGTAGACTTGGGTAACGGCACAAAAGTTTGTCTTGCCGAGTCGGATCTGCAAGGTTATCCGGGCATGTTTTTGATCAACAAGGATAAATCGACCTCGCTGAAAGGCATTTTTGCTCCATACCCTAAAACGACCGTGCAAGGAGGCTATAATAGCCTGCAACAGATCGTTACAGAGCCAGCTCCATTTATCGCACGTTGTAACGGTGCGAAATCTTTCCCCTGGCGTATAGCTATCGTTACGTCTCAGGATAAAGATTTGGCAAATAACGATATGGTGTATCGCCTGGCTACTCCGTCAAAAGTGCAGGACATTTCGTGGATCAAGCCCGGCAAAGTCGCCTGGGACTGGTGGAACAACTGGGGGATCTCTAACGTGGACTTTGAAGTGGGCGTTAATAATCAGACCTATATGGCCTACATCGACTTTGCTTCGCGCAATCATATCGATTATGTGATTCTGGATGAAGGTTGGGCCGTTAATCTCAAAGCTGATTTGTTTCAGGTTGTGCCTGAGATTGATCTGGAAAAGCTGATCGCATTCGGGAAATCTAAAAACGTGGGATTAATTCTCTGGGCGGGTTACTATGCTTTTGAGCGAGACATGGAGAAAGTCTGCGAACACTATTCGAAGATGGGAATCAAGGGATTTAAAGTAGACTTTATGGATCGGGATGATCAGCAGATGGTTGATTTCCATTGCCGTGCCGCTGCTGTGGCAGCTAAATATAAACTATTGATGGATTTCCACGGAACATACAAACCTACCGGACTAAACCGTACTTATCCGAACGTAATCAATTACGAGGCCGTGCATGGACTGGAGCAGATGAAATGGAGCGACATCAGAACGGATCAGGTAACCTACGATGTTACCATGCCGTTTATCCGCATGGTTGCCGGACCGGTCGATTATACCCAGGGGGCAATGACCAACGGAAATAAGAAAACCTTTGCTCCGATAAATAATGCGCCAATGAGTCAGGGTACGCGATGTCATCAGCTGGCAGAGTATGTGGTGTTTGAGTCTCCGCTGAACATGCTGTGCGATAGCCCGACCAAATATGAAAAAGAGCAGGAGTGTACCAACTTTATCTCAGCGGTACCTACTGTCTGGGACCGCACGATTGCCCTGAACGGAGAAGTCGGCCAGTATATCACCATCGCCCGTCAGAAGGGGGATGTATGGTATGTGGGATCGCTTACCAACTGGGATGAGAGAGGTCTGGATATTGATCTTTCCTTTTTGGGCGAAGGCAATTTCGTTGCTGAAATATTCAAGGACGGAGTGAATGCCAACCGAACCGCATCGGATTACAAGCGTGAGCTGATAACTATTCCTTCCAATAAGAAAATGTCATTCAAAATGGCAAAGGGTGGAGGATTTGCAATGCGCATTTACAAAAAATGAGAAACGCTTAAAACAACATGATTACACACATGAATAAAATAGTTTTCAGAATACTTTTGCCGGTATTTGCCTGCTTGCAAATGGCTTCTGCCCAGGATATCATGACCAACGTTTATGGCCGGGATATTCGCTCTTTAAATGGAAAATGGAGCGCTATCATCGATTTGTACAATCAGGGATACAAAACGAAATTCTATCAAAATAAGAAACCACAGGGTAAGACCGAATTCTTTGAATATTCGTTTGACGGGGCCTTGCAGTTGAATGTCCCTTCTGACTGGAACTCGCAATTGCCCGAGCTGAAATATTATGAAGGGACTGTTTGGTATGCCCGCCATTTTGAAGGAAAAAAGGTAAATGACAAACGTCAGTTCCTATATTTCGGAGCTGTAAATTATCGTTGCCGGATATTTCTCAACGGAAAAGAGATTGGTGGCCATGAGGGCGGATTTACTCCGTTCCAGATGGAAGTGACAGACCTGATCAATGATGGAGACAACTTCGTGGCTGTGGAAGTCAGCAATGCCCGGTCCAAAGATGCGATTCCCGCTATGGCCTTCGACTGGTGGAACTACGGGGGAATTACCCGGGATGTCATGCTGGTGTCGGTGCCCAAGGCTTTTATTCAGGATTATTCGGTTCAGCTGGACAAGAACAAGCCGGATGTGATCCATGCTCAGGTGAAATTGTCTGATAAGAAAGCGAACAGCGATGTCTGGATGGAGATTCCGGAACTGGAGATCAAATACAAATTGCAGACGAATGAGCAAGGTCTCGCAAACGCATCATTCCCGGCCCGAAAGATCAAGCGCTGGTCACCCGAATCCCCGACGCTCTATAAGGTCATCCTTTCGTCAGGAGATGATCGGGTGGAGGAGATGATCGGATTCCGCAATCTGAATGTAAAGGGTACGAATATTTACCTAAACGGGAAGCCGATGTTTATGAAGTGTGTCTCTTTTCATGAGGAGATTCCCCAACGCAAAGGACGCGCTTACTCCGAGGCCGATGCGGCAATGTTACTGTCCGAGGCTAAAGCACTTGGCTGTAATATGATACGTCTGGCTCATTACCCTCAGAACGAATACACGGTAAGGCTTGCCGAGAAGATGGGATTTATCCTGTGGCAGGAGATCCCTGTATGGCAGGGTATTGATTTCGGTGACGCAGGTACGCAGGCCAAAGCCAAGACCATGCTGACCGAGATGATCCAACGGGACAAGAACCGTTGTGCGGTAGGATTCTGGGGTGTGGCCAATGAGACACAACCGTCCAAAGAACGCAATGAATTCCTGACCTCATTACTGAATACCGGTAAGCAGATTGATACTACCCGGTTGTATGCGGCGGCATTTGACCTGGTCCGATTTAACCGGGATAAGAAGATATTCGAAATGAACGACACCTTTACCGAACAGCTGGATGTGGTGGCGGTAAATAAATATCAGGGATGGTACCAGCCCTGGCCGCTCGATCCGAAGGATGCCAAATGGAATGTAACTCCCAATAAACCACTGCTTATCTCCGAATTTGGGGGCGAGGCGCTGTACGGGCAATCCGGTGATGAGACTGTAGCCAGTTCCTGGGGCGAAGACTATCAGGCCAAATTGTACCGTGATAATATCGTGATGTTTGGCAATATACCCAATCTCAGAGGTGTATCGCCTTGGATCCTGTTTGACTTCCGCTCGCCATTCCGCATGCACCCGACTAATCAGGACGGATGGAATCGAAAAGGCCTGGTTTCGGATCAGGGAATCCGTAAGAAGGCCTGGTATATCATGCATGACTATTACTCGAAAGTTAAATAACCAATTGTCTAAAAATAGCTCACTACTAATCACTAAAACGGATTCAACAGAATGAAAAAAAGACTATTTGTGTATGGGTTATGCTTACTGGGCCTACCCTC
The DNA here is from genome assembly GCF_022808675.1 of Parabacteroides sp. FAFU027. NCBI lineage: Bacteria > Pseudomonadati > Bacteroidota > Bacteroidia > Bacteroidales > Tannerellaceae > Parabacteroides > Parabacteroides sp. FAFU027. The sequence continues at coordinate 11,251 of NZ_JAKZKV010000022.1, read as the reverse complement.
CGGCTTGCTGGCAAAAGGAGACAAAGAGACTCTCCTGTATAAAGATGCCAAGGTACCCATAGAAAAACGTATCGATGATTTGCTGTCGAGAATGACACTCGAAGAGAAGGTCTCTCAGCTGAACCAGTATACCTTGGGCCGAAATAACAATGCCAATAACGTGGGGGATGAGGTCAAAAACGTCCCTGCCGAGATCGGATCATTGATTTATTTCAATTCGGATCCTGCATTGCGCAATCAGGTGCAGCACAAGGCGATGGAAGAGTCGCGGCTGGGAATACCCATTCTCTTTGCCCATGATGTGATACACGGGTTTCGCACAGTCTATCCGATTTCCCTGGGACAGGCGTGCTCGTGGAATCCCAAACTGGTGGAGCAGGCTTGTGCCGTGGCGGCTCAGGAATCAAGAATGTCAGGTATTGACTGGACCTTCTCGCCAATGATCGATGTTGCCCGTGACGGACGCTGGGGGCGCGTGGCCGAAGGATACGGTGAAGATCCGTATGCCAATGCTGTTTTTGGTGTGGCTTCGGTAAAAGGATATCAGGGTGAAAATATGGCTGACGGCAAACACGTTGCGGCATGCCTCAAGCACTTTGTCGGTTATGGCGCATCGGAAGGAGGCCGGGATTATGTCTATACCGAAGTGTCGCCACAGACGCTCTGGGATACCTACCTGCCTCCTTATGAAGCCGGAGTAAAGGCCGGTGCAGCCACATTGATGAGTTCATTTAATGACCTCAGCGGGGTGCCGGGAAGTGCCAATCATTATACCCTGACCGAGATATTGAAACAGCGCTGGAAACACGATGGCTTTGTGGTATCTGACTGGGGTGCGATCGAGCAACTCCGGTCTCAGGGCGTAGCTGCCAGTAAGAAAGAAGCGGCGATGAAATCATTTACCGCTGGCGTAGAGATGGATATGATGAATAATTGCTACAACAAGTATCTGGCCGAACTGGTATCGGAAGGCAAGGTCTCTAAGACATCGCTGAATGATGCCGTAAAGCGTGTCTTGCGGGTGAAGTTCAGACTGGGATTGTTTGACCAACCGTACACTCCTGTGATTGCCGACAAAGATCGCATCCTGAAGTCGGAAAGTGTGGCAGTTGCTAAAAAGCTGGCCGAAGAATCAATCGTACTGCTCAAAAACGGCAACAATATCCTGCCGCTGACTCGTTTTTCCAGAATAGCGGTAGTCGGTCCGATGGCCAAAAACAAAGAGCATTTGCTCGGATCATGGTCAGCTCACGGTCGTCCGGAAGATGTGACAAGCATTTACGACGGGCTGGAATCTGAATTTAAAGGAAAAGCCAAACTCTCGTACGCCAAAGGTTGTGACTTTGACGGGGCGGATAACGCCGGATTTGCAGAAGCGGCAACGGCGGCTAAAGAGGCTGATGTGGTTGTTATTTGTCTGGGTGAAAAAAGAGGCTGGAGCGGAGAGAACGCTTCACGGTCAACGCTGGCTTTGCCACAGATACAGGAAGATCTGGTACAAGAGATCAAAAAGCAGGGCAAACCGATTATCCTGGTGTTGTCAAGCGGTCGCCCGCTTGAGCTGAACAGGCTGGAACCTGTCAGCGATGCGATTCTCGAGATCTGGCAGCCGGGTATTGCCGGTGGTATTCCGTTGGCCGGTGTGATTTCCGGTAAAATCAATCCTTCCGGAAAATTGGCCATGACCTTCCCATACTCGACCGGGCAGATTCCTATTTATTATAATGCTCGCCAGAGCGCCCGCCCTCATCAGGGTAAATACAAGGATATCCAGACCACACCGCTCTACGAATTTGCTTACGGACTGAGTTACACGACCTATCAGTATGGTGATCTGAAGGCATCGGCTACTGCAGTTAAGCGCGGCCAGAAGTTGACTGTGGAGATTCCGGTAACCAACACGGGGGCAAGAGACGGAGCTGAAACGGTTCATTGGTTTATCTCCGATCCTACTTGCTCGATCTCGAGACCGGTCAAAGAGCTGAAATCGTTTGATAAACAGCTGATCAAAGCCGGAGAAACCAGAGTGTTTCGTTTTGAGGTCGATCCGGAACGCGACCTGAGTTTCACCGATGGAACAGGGAAACGTATTCTGGAGTCGGGCGATTACTATATCATAGTAAAAGATAAAATGCTGAATATCAATATTCTAGATTAAAATCCTGAGAGAAAGAATAAGATTGTTTATATGTTTGGTTACTCCCTCTTCACGGTTTGTCGACTGTCGGAAGAGGGAGTTTTTTATGCGGTCTGATTCACATGTTCGGTCGGGCAGTCACTGAGATGATAAGTTAGTAAGAAATGGAACACGGGTAATCAGGAGGCTCCGGACGGAAATATTCTGACCGGAATAGGTTTGTAAACGTTAAAGGCGCGGTTTTTATGAGTGTTTTTGATCGCTTAAGGATATAAAATTGAAATAATTAGCCAAATAGCCATTGAGATTGGATGCTATTAAACACAGAAATACGATTCTGAATTCTATAAATATTGAAACTAAAAACTGATAATTTGAAATGAATAAACAATGCTTTGTGATGATTGTGTTGCTCTCGTTACTACAATGGAGAGCTGATGCCAGAGAGAAGATTTTACTGAATTTTAATTGGAAGTTCCAACTGAATGAACAGTCGGGAGCTATGTTCCCGACCTACAATGATGCCAAATGGCAGTCAGTCAACCTACCGCATGATGCCTCCATATATGGACCATTTGTAAAAGATACACTTGGCGGAACGAAGCTAAATGGTTACCGTCCACGTCATATCGGGTGGTATCGTAAGAATCTTCAAATCAACGAAAATATTGAAGGGAAGAAGGTTTACCTTGAGTTTGAAGGGGTTTACCGCGAGTCGGATGTTTGGGTAAACGGTAAGCATTGCGGGAGGTTTCTCAACGGATACCTTGATTTTCAATATGATATTACCGATTTGGTAAAGAGAGGCAGTAATGTCATTGCCGTACGCTATGACAATACCTTTACTACAAGTTCTCGTTGGTATACGGGAGAGGGTATTACGCGCAATGTCTATCTGAACATCCTTGACAAACTGCATGTAGCCCGCTATGGGACCTACATCACTACTCCTAAGATCACTGATAAGTATGCCAAGACCTGCATAGAGACCACCGTGGAGAATACATCGTCAGACTCTACGACCAGCAAACTGGTGACCGATATCGTTTCACCTACAGGCAGTGTCGTGGCCAGCCGTACGTCGGTGATCAGCTTTGGGGCAAAGGAGACGGTAAAATACCGCCAGGAGGTAAAAGTACCTGATCCCATGATCTGGGATTTAAATTCACCGCATTTGTATAAAGCCGTATCGAAAGTGTACAACGGCGAGCAACTGACTGATAGCTACGAGACTACGTTCGGGATCAGGGAGGTAGAGTTTACCCCCGAGGAAGGATTTCTGCTCAACGGTAAAAAGGTATTCCTAAAAGGAGTATGCCTGCACCATGATCTGGGATCGTTGGGTGCTGCGGCATTTGAAGCAGGATGGCAGAAACGACTTGAAGTCCTCAAAAACCAGATGGGATGTAACGCTATCCGGTTGAGTCATAATCCATATCCCAAATATGTACTGGACTGGTGTGACCGGAACGGCATTCTCGTATTTGATGAGGCCTACGACAAATGGAATTCACAATATTACGGACCGGGCAATTCTTTTGATAATTACTGGGAAAATGACGTGGCTACATTCATTAAAAGAGACAGAAATCACCCGTCAGTATTTATCTGGAGTGTCGGAAATGAGGTTATCCATCAGTATACTGGTGAAGACAGTACTTATGGTGTACTACAATTGAAGAAAATGGTCGATTTTGTGCATGCGCTCGAACCTTCGCGCAAGGTAACCTGCGCTTTATATCCGGCCCGCTACAATGCCATAAAGTACAATAATCCTGCATATTATAACTCTGCTCCACACCAGATGGCGTTCTTTACCGATGTGATGAGTGTAAACTACCAGGCTGGATTTTTCAAAAAAGACCATATTAAATACCCGCAGTTAATATTCCTGTTGAGTGAGGAAGGTACCGGTGAAGGAGGCTATGGTTACTTCGGGTATGACCATACTTATGCCTGTGGTCAGTTTTACTGGGGTGGAACCGAGTATCTTGGAGAGTCATTCGGTTGGCCGTCAAAGGGATGGATCAATGGTGCGATAGACCTGTGCAACAACCTGAAACCGGTAGCTTACAGCATCAGCAGTTTCTACAAATCGGCACCGATGATGAAGCTGGCTGTTTATGCCAAAGATGAAGCGAAGGAAAAATCGTGGAACGACTTTAAGATCAAATGGTTGCCGATGTATTTCCACTGGAACTGGAAAGATAAGGAGCCTCTGACGGTACAGACAATCTCTAACTGTGACAGCGTGGAGCTTATAATCAACGGGAAATCGCAGGGGATAAAAAGCATGGCGGCATGCACCAATCAGAAAATGACCTGGAATGTCAATTACGAAAAGGGCGAAATCAAAGCTCTGGGGCGCACCGGAGGAAAAGTGGTATCGAAAGATATCCTGCGCACAGCCGGTGAAGCTCAGCTGATTATACTCGAAGCTGACAAGAAAGAGATGAAAGCCGATGGTCTTGACCTGACCTACATCAATGTGAAGGTGGTGGATAAGTCGGGCAATATCGTGCCAAATGCCGACCACCTGATCCGCTTCTCCGTGAAGGGAGCCGGTACCAATTCCGGGGTAGGCAATGGTGATATCCTGAGTGACGAACTGCTTCAGGCGGATAGCCGCAGGGTGTACAACGGGACATGCCAACTGATTATCCGTTCTTCGCAAATGGCCGGAGAGATTAAGATTAGTGCCAGCGCAAAAGGTCTGAAACCAGCCGTTGTGGTAATTAAAACGCATTAAGAGATATGACAGGATAAGTCCGTACATCTATAAAAAATGAAAAATGCCGATTCGAGGAGAATCGGCATCTTTACCATAAACAAAAAAGACGATACCATGAATAATAAAAGACTAAAACATTTTTTCCTTATTCTATTTTTCGCGTTTGCCGTGCAAGCCTATAGCCAGAAAACGATCAGGATACTGGCCATCGGAAACAGTTTCTCCGAAGATGCTGCTGAGTCGTATGTGGATGACCTGGCTAAAGCCGATGGAGTACAACTGATCATTGCCAACCTTTATATCGGAGGATGCAGCCTGGAGACTCACTGGAACAATGCCGTCAATAACACGGCTGCCTATTCGTACCGAAAAATTGTAAACGGAGATACCACAAGGCTGGACAGTAAAACACTTGCGTATGCACTTGCCGATGAGCCCTGGGACTACATTTCCTTTCAACAGGTGAGCCAATACTCGGGACGGTACAATACCTATTTCCCGTATTTACCCAACCTTATGAATTACGTAAAAGGCCTGGCTACCAATCCCGATGTACAGTATTGTATGCATCGCACATGGGCTTATGCTTCCAACTCGACGCATTCCGAATACGACTATTATCAGAAAAATCAGATGATCATGTATGACTCCATCGTAGATGTCACAAGTCGTGTAGCCGCCCTGATGGGCATAAACATCATCATCCCTGCCGGAACCGCCATCCAGAACGGACGCAGCAGTTACATCGGCGACAATTTCAACCGCGACGGCTACCATCTGACCTATGGTCTCGGGCGTTATACCGCAGCCTGTACATGGTATGAAAAGATGTTGGGCAAGCCGGTAATTGGAAACACATTTGCGCCAAAAGGATTGTCGGCCTCCGACATCCAGATAGCCCAGAAAGCAGCCCATTATGCAGTGGTGGAACCCGATAAGGTGACCTCCATGACGCAGCAGTCTGTAGGATTCGTAAAATCAATCCAGATTGATTTCGGATCTCAGACTCTCATGTCCGGATTGCCGTGGAATAATCTGACGTCTACCGCTTTGGGAAGCTCTGTCTCCGGACTGCTCGATACAGATGGAAATAATACCGGAGTCTCGATCAAAGTATCCGATGCCTTTGGCGGAATCAATTCGAACGGACCGTCATCTACCAATACCGGGACATCATTGCCGTCGGCCGCTACCGGCGATAGTTTCTGGGGAAACGGTACAGGCGCTTACACCGGAATGACCGAACCTACAGCCGGTTTTTTGGTGACAGGACTTGAGCCGGAGAAAGCGTATGACTTCTGTTTCTTTTCATCCCGCACCGGAGCGACAGACAACCGCGAGACTACCTTTACCGTCACCGGGAGCAATCAGCAGTCTGTGTCGGTTAATTCGTCAGGAAATACCACAAATTTGGCTACGGTTACCCGGATAAAACCCGCCTCTGACGGATCTGTATCCATTAGTCTCCGTGCCGGAGCCAACAATAACAACTCGTATAAATTTTTCTACATCAATACTTTACAGATTTCACCGTCAGCGCAAACGTCTCCTGTTGCTTTGCAGAGGATCAAACGTTTCCGCATTTACCCGAATCCGGTAAAAGACATTGCTTTTGTTGATTCGGAACAGGAGCTGACCAACATGCAGGTGATTGACCTGTCAGGACGGATCGTGTTTGATACCATCAATACACAATCCGGGATAATAAGCCTTGAGCTGTCCCGGTTGAGCAATGGATGCTACATGCTCAGGACCGACGCAGGTAATGCAATCTTTCTGAAAAGATAAATGAATATATTCCAATTGATTAAAAAGCTATGTTTGAAAGATTCAAAAAAAAAGGTTACTGGCTCGGAATGATGTTGTGCACGATGCATATTGTTCCCGCTTTGTCACAATCAGCACTGGATAAACGTGTTGATGCGCTTGTACAGGCAATGAGTACACAGGAAAAGATCAGTCATCTGATAAATGTTGGTTTCGGGGGTACACCGGCCAACACGAGATTAAATATTCCGGGATTTATCATGAGCGACGGTCCGCATGGCGTCCGGTTTACTGCCGACAGATTTGGACGTACCGCAACCTCCTTTCCAACGGGAATTGCGATGGCTGCCACCTGGGATGAAGAGTTGGCCCGCAAAGTGGGAGAGTCAATGGGGGTAGAGTTCTGGGCCTTCAACCGGACGCAGCAACTGGGCCCCTGTCTCGATCTGGCACGGGACTCCCGAGGGGGACGGACAGCCGAAAGCGGTGGGGAAGATCCTTACCTGGCCGGCCAAATGGGAAAATCTGTCGTCATGGGCATTCAGAAATTTCCGGTTATTGCTACCCTGAAACACTTTATGGGGGAGAGCAAGCAGTCTGACCGGATGAATATGAATGTCGTTGCCACGGAACGTTGGCTGATGGACTTCGCCGGGTATAATTTCCGGACTGCCATGCAGGATGCCGGAGCGATGTGCGTGATGGGGGCGTATAACAAAATAAACGGTGACAAATGCAGTGAAAGCTCGCTCTTGCTGAAGTCTGTGTTGCGTGACCGCTGGGGATTCCCTTTTTATGTGGTTTCTGACTGGGCAAGTATTGCTACGGCCAAGAAAGCGCTTCAGGCCGGTACAGACGTCTGCATGGGTTCCTCTATTTACGAAGCTGATCTGCCGACACTTGTTGCAAGCGGAGGAATAACCACCGACGATCTGGACAGGGCTGTCAAGAAAGTGCTGAAAACAAAGATACTAAACGGGATGCTTGACTATTTTCCCCGTGGTAATGAAGCTTTGGCCAAGACGTCGGAAATCGGTGCGATCAACCGGCTTGCAGCGCAGAAATCGGTGATTTTGCTTAAAAACGGAAAAAAATCCGATGCAACTCCCATTTTACCTTTACCAAAGACAGGGCTTAAGATTGCTTTGATCGGACCGAATGCCACAGCAAAGAACCTGAACTGTTACGGAAGCAGCGCGACTCAACCCGCTTATGCGGTGAGCATAAAGGAAGGGATAGAGGCAAAGGCCGGAGCTTCCAATGTGACTTATGTGAAGGGGTGCGATATTAATTCGACTGCCACAGATGGTTTTGAGGCGGCAAAATCAGCTGCGATGGCTGCCGATGTCGTCATTTTTGCGGGAGGCATTGACTCGACCCAGGAGGGAGAGGGTTACGGAACCGGCCATGACCGCACCGGAGATACATTTGCCTTGCCCGTTACACAGCAAAACTTGATCAATGAGTTGGCTGCGGTAAATCCTAACCTTGTCGCCGTTATTCAAAGTGGGGGAGTATGCAGCCTGCATTCCTGTCTGCCGGCTATAAAAGGTCTGATTTATTCGTTTTATTCATCCCAGGAGGCTGGAAACGCGATTGCCGACGTTATTTTCGGTGATTATAATCCCGCAGGACGCATGCCGTTGTCCATGCCGGTCAGCGATACCGATTTTCCCTCCTGGAGTGAAGATGTATTTCGCTATTTTACCGTAAATCTTGACGGAGGATACCGGTGGCTGGACGAAAAAGGGATTGCTCCCGAGTTTGCATTCGGATATGGACTAAGTTATACTACATTCTCATACGCCCATCTGGTGATGCCGGCCAATGTTATCGCAGGACAATCGTTTACAGCCAGCGTCGATGTTACCAATACAGGAGCTGTTGCGGGCGAAGAGGTTGTGCAGCTATACATCAGCGAGCCTTCGGGCGCTTCATTGTGGATGCCCAAAAAAGAGTTGAGAGGCTTTCGCCGGATAGCCCTGGCTCCGGGAGAGACCAGGACTGTTACCTTTAACTTCTCAGCCGATGATTTTTATCATTGGAACGAAACCTCAAAGGCTTATGAAGTTCAGCCGGGAAGCTACATGTTCAGGGTAGGAGGGGCATCGGACAATTTGCCCCTGGCGCAGTCTGTCGTGTTTGCCAATGGGGAGCAAAAGCCGGATCTGCGGATTACGCAACTCTATACCATGCCCCGCTATCCGATCCAAGGCCAGCCGGTCAGTTTCTATGCATTGGTCAAGAATCAGGGCAATGCCGTGACGCAGATTCCCTGTAATATCTCGTTTGAGATCTCGGGCAAGGAGGTGGCCAAAACCACACAGAGTATGGTGACCATTGCGCCCGGTCAGGTGCAGCTTATCGCTTCGGATCAGGAATGGAACTGTGATAATGAGGGAAAAACGACAGTGTCAGGGCGGGTGTCATTCGATTCACCCGATACTGAATGGGATATTTCGAATAATGTCTTTACCCGGGATTTCGAAATATTCGATCCGGGAGTCAACTCCGAAGTGACTAATCTTGCTTACCTGAAAAATGTAACGACCTCTTCTGTCAACGGAAAGTATTACTGCAGCCAGTTGGTCGACGGCGATTTATCTACCCGATGGGATTCGAAGCGAACAGATGATGAGTGGGCAATGGTGGATCTGGAAGCTATCGGTGAAGTAGAGAAGATAAACCTCTACTGGGAAGCCTCGTTTGCAAAGAAATATGTCATTGAAAAATCATTGGACGGGCAAGACTGGACAACGTTAAAGAACATCACCGCAGGAGCAGGAGGGGTAGAATCCTACACTTTTGATAAATTCCAGGCGCGCTACATTCGCATTCATTGTCTTGAAAGAACAACGATTAATTCATCCAAATATGGATTTTCACTTTATGAAATAGAGGTCATAGGTTCTGCAGTGAGATCCATGCCCAGCGCTAAAATTATCACAGATGCCACTACACTTTGTTTGCCTTATGCCAAAACATACCTCGACGGCACACAATCCGTTAATTCCGTATCTACGCCGTTGACTTACCTGTGGAAACAGGTTTCGGGTCCGTCGCAGGCTACTATTGCCGGCCCGGGGTTGTCTATGACCACCGTTAGCTTCACTGTAGCAGGAACCTACGTTTTTCGCCTGACTGTTTCCAACGGCTCGGATACCGACTCAAAGGAGTGTACCGTATTGGTCAAAAATGTGGATTCGGCTACCGATCTGGCTCTTTATAAACCGGCTACGGCATCGGGATCGGAGGCAATCTCCACATATCCCAAGGCGGCTGTTGACGGTGACGGCAGTACGCGTTGGTCGTCGGCTTTCAGCAACAATCAATGGTGGCAGGTAGATTTACAACATCAGGTCACGCCTTCTCAAATAGCTATTGTGTGGCAAAGCGCTTACGCTAAAAATTTTAATATACAGATTTCTGCTGACGGTAAGGTGTGGAATACCTATGGTGCAAATACAGCATTTGCGGGAGGTACCTCTTCGATGTCTAACACCAACGGGCTTTCCGGTCGCTATTTGAAGGTAAACTGTGTGGAAAGGCAAACTTCATACGGATCCTCTTTTTATTCATTTAATCTGTATGGCAGTTATGCCACCGGTGTCAATCAGCTTCCAAAAGCGACAGCTCCAGCTATACTCACTTCTGCGAATGGATCTGCGGGTCTTGACGGCACAGCCAGCTCAGATGCAGACGGAGATGCGCTTACTTACAAATGGGAAGAGCTGACGGGACCGGCTTTTGTCAATATCCTCAATCCTCAAAATGCAAAAGCTTCGGTCTCGGGATTAAAAGAAGGCTCCTATTTCTTTAAACTCACGGTTGACGACGGAAAAGATATTGATTTTACCATTGTAAATGTACAGGTGAAATTGTCTACCCCGGTTAAAGAGGTGACTGTTAATCAAGTGGAAGTGTATCCTAATCCGGTAAAAGAAGCTTTGTTTATAAAAAGCTCCGAGTCGGATAGGGCCGACAGGGCTGAGATTTATGACCTGAACGGCATCCTAGCTATCTCCGAGAATATTGTGAACAACTGTATTTTACTTCATAACCTTCCGTCCGGAATGTATTGCGTTCGTATCTATTCACAGAAAAGAATCATTGGGAACATAAAAATTATCAAGGAGACCTGACTAAAAAACTTCGTGTCACATCGGCTTAATGCCAGCTCATGCTTCTATCACTAATTCCTTATATCTGATAAACATGCTGTCTGACTTAGGCCTTTGCGACTAAATATCAGTAAGTAAAAAGGATGAAAAAAAATAAACGATTTCGCTTGTCTTGTATGAAACGACCGGTTACCGGCCTAATGTTGTTTTTATTCACAAATAGTATCTCCGGACTAACAATATCATCCGCAGATGCAAATATTCAGGGAAACTTTATTGTAAATGTACTGCCTGAGACCCAAAAGCTGGTGCGTAACCCTATGGCAGGCTGGGCTATTTACGGCAGCGCGGGTGTAGCCAGTGATTTTTGGACCCAACTCGACAAGGTTTCTGTACCCGAATTGGGGACAACCGTCAAGGCTTCCGATTACGCCAGTATTTTGTATATCCGTACTGGATGGGCCGATTTAGAACCTCAGGAAGGAGTTTATGCCT
>NZ_JAKZKV010000021.1 GCF_022808675.1 Parabacteroides sp. FAFU027 | reverse complement strand
ATTTGTCTCCATCAAATTTGGTGACAATGCGATTGAATTTACTTCGATTCAGAAACGAAACCAGTTGAGCAAAAACGTATTTGTCTTGATACATATGCAATCAGATTAATCTGATGCAAAACTAAAATTCAAGTCCGTTCGCTCGCGAAATGCTTATAACCAACTAAATTTCAAATACTTCAAAGACCATTTTTAGATTTTAATGGGACAGTAATGTCGAGAGGCAATAAAATGCGGTTAAAAACCGCATCACCCAAAACATCCCTGACTTTATTGAAAAATCCGGTCCAATATAAGCTTTTTATGCCCTGTTTATAGCTTGGATTTGATATTTCATTGAAATACAACTAAATACTATATACTGAATAGTTGTTTGCAAAACTTGCAAAGCCCTTTACAAAACTTGCAAAGCCTCTTGCAAGTTACGCAAAGCCCTTTGCAAAACATGCAAAGCCTCTTGCAAGTTACGCAAAGCCCTTTGCAAAACATGCAAAGCCTCTTGCAAGTTACGCAAGACCCTTTACAAAACATGCAAAGCCTCTTGCAAGTTACGCAAAGCCCTTTGCAAAACACGCAAAGCCTCTTGCAAATTACGCAAAGCCCTTTACAAAACACGCAAAGCCTCATGTAAGTTACGCAAGGCTCTATGCAAGTTTTGTTTTGCCTTATACAAATCAGACGAAGAGACAAACAAAACCTGTTTTGATGATTTTGTATCAGGTTTGGAGTCATGAATTATGTGCAGAGAGCAAAGTGAAACATACATAGGTTATTGTATGTCACACATCGCTTTATGAGCTTTATTGGCCCTGGGAGACGGGTTGTGATTTGAGTATTGTGTGTGCTTGTTTCTATGTAGTATCTAGTGGGTTGTTGTATTTTGGCGATATACAACCCTTTTGATTATAACGGGCGATCTACAGAATCATGCAAAAACGATGAATATTGCTATATCTCATTTATTTGGTTAATATGCTAATACAATGACTGTGTTGTTAATTGTATTGTCAAATACAGGGTGTAAATGGTTTTATAATTTATAAAGACTGAGTATTTTGCCCGTGAATTGAAATTATAATAAAAATAATTCCTCTTAAATAGTGATTGTGTGAAAAATAATACATATAATTGCAAAAGTTTATAGGAGGGTATCTTTTAGTCTTGAAAGCCATTTTTGATTGATTTTTCTTTAGTAACGAACTTCTAATTTTATTTCCATGAGTACTTGCCGAATATTAAATAGTTACGAACGGTATTCTGATTCGGAGCTAAGTGTGAGTCTGGGACGGATTATCTCCAATATAAAGGGGAATCCAAGTTTTCCAGACCCTAAGCCTACAGTTGCGGAGGATGAAAATCTCAAAGTTGAATATGACGGCAGTCTGTCGGCAGCCCAATCGGGCGACCGGGTCAAGATTGCTCTTAAAAATGAAAAACGGGTAGAGGTCATTGACCTGAAGCACCGTTGGGCTCGATATGTAGAGCTTGAAGCTAACGGTAGCCGCACCATTATGTTGAGTTCAGGTTTTGATGTGAGCAAAGAGCGCACATCGACTGTCGAGCTTGACCAACCACAGAATGTCAAAGTGTTTGACGGGAAAAATCCCGGAGAGCTGGTTGCATCTTGTGATGGATTGGCCGGCGCTAAGTCTTACATCTTCCAATACACGACTGACCCGCTTAGCGACAGTAGTGTGTGGACCAATGAGCCGACTACCAAGTCGGAATTCACCTTCAAAGGACTGAAGTCAGGACAGAAGTATTGGTTTCGCGTAGTTGCAGTCGGTAGTAACGACCAGCGTACCGTTTCCATTGTGGTGTCCCGCATCGTGCAATAATTGCTTATTGAAGGCATGATAGATTAATATCGAACAACTTATAAACAGACTTCGACCCGGTAAGCGTAAGGCTTATCGGGTTGATTTATGAAATTAGGGCTTGCTAAGTAGATAAAAGAACGAATAACATTTCAATTCAGATGAAAATATTACTTTTAGAGCGTTTTTAAACAAAAGATTGGAGGAACGCTTCTCAGTCCTACAGGAAATGAACGCTCTCCGAAATCCGCTCAGCAACATATACCAACCGATAGCGGCAAGGCATGACTGAAAGAGCTAATCCAAAGTGGCAGTTAATTAGAAAGCAAATATGGAAGACAACTTATTAAAAAAACTATTCGACAGTTTCGCATCAAGGACACTTTTGGCCTTGTTTGGTGTTCTTGGGACAACGATTACTATTTACGCCTTTCTACAAGAAAAAAAGGTTGACCTACGGTATGAGGTAATTGCAAACACAAATGTTTTGGACTTTAATGCAGACATAAGCAAACTTGAAGTAACTTATGACAGCACTAACCTTAAACAAACCCGGGAAAACCTTAGAATTTATACCGTTAAGATAATTAACAATGGCGACCAAAATATCATCAAGGAATTTTATGATGACAACGAGCCTCTTGGAATAAAAATTAGTTCAGGTAAAATAATTGAACAACCTCAAATAATCCAAACAAGTAGCGATTATTTGACTAGAAATATAAAATTAATAGACTATCAAAAAGACAGAATTAGTTTTTCCCAGGTTATTATTGAGAGTGGAGAGTTTTTTATAGTAAAACTACTTGTATTACACAAAAAAGGCGCTATACCCAAAATATTTTCATTCGGAAAGATTGCAGGGCAAAAAGAAATTAAAGTTGTTGATGCGATTGATGTTAAAGGAGAAACAACATTTTGGAGCAAAACATTTTATGGCAACATATGGGTTCAGCTCTTGCGACTAATTTTATATTTTGTTGTTGGTGTTCTCATTATTATATTATTTGTGGTATCCTCTGAACGGATTGACAGTTTCAGTGATGATAAAAAAAGAAAGAAGTTAGTTTCAGAGTTCAAAAATTTAAAGACTTACCAATATACAAGAATGGATGATGCAATTTTTGACCGATACCAAAAGAACGACCATCATACATTTCAGCAAATGCGTTCACTTATAAAAGACGATGAGAATTTAAATAAGATATATAAGGAGCTGACTGAAAAATTAAAGAGCAAAGAATATAAGCGATTTAGGCGGTATGACGACAATAGTATTGTTCACCACATAGAACCAGACGACTTTATGGTTATTAATGAAATGATAAATGATGGGATTGTATTTAAAGAACAAGACAAATTGGTGGTAAATCAAGCAATGAAAGATACTTTAGATAAGTTTGTATCATTTCTTAAAGATAAAGGTGAACTTCGGAAACATCGTTTCTTGGGTTCATCACAAAGAGTAAAAGTTGAATCAGTTACAACAACCGATACAAACGATGACGAAAAGTAGCCTCTGTTCCGCGTAGGTGTGCCATGAATTGAGAGGACCGCGAGTTCTTCCCCTCTTTCGCGCGAGTTTGAAAGGTAACTCCTGGTGCGAGTTTAGCGAAAGCGTAACTCGTACCCAAAACAAAGACAGCTTGTAGCTGTCGAGAGTAAAGGAATAAACGCTCGTAAAGTAACTGTATATTCAATGAAACTCAATATTTTAAACAGCTACAAGCTGTCTGGATTTCCAGCACGAGTTACGCTGCGCTAAACTCGCGCTAGAGAAAACCGGTTTATAAACAAAATACCCGCAGAAAAGAGTTTCGAAACTCACTTTCTGCGGGTATTTTTATGCTTAAGCCAATCGGAAGAAACCATCAGGCATTCTCCCGACTCGCAAAGTATTTCATAAACTGCGTCCGTTCAAACATGGCTGGATTGGCGATATTCTTGTAGTTCAGTCTGCCGCGGAAATCCTCCAGATTATGAAAGCTGTGCTGATTCATCCACTCCTCGATACAAGTCTCAATCTCGTAAAGGATACCATCACCCTGCTCATAGATAGCGCTGCAAATCTGTACGGTCTGTGCACCGGCAAGAAGCATCTTCACCGCAGCTTCCCAGTCATGCACCCCTGTCGATGCCGAAATCTCCACATTTGGCAAAACACCGGTCACAATCGCCGTCCAGCGGATGGTGTTACTCAGGTCTTCCGGTTTGCTGAAGACATTACCGGCAGTGAAAGAGAGTTTCTGTATATTGATATCCGGCTGGTAAAAACGGTTGAACAACGTAACCGCATCAGCTCCGCTTCCCGCCAGCTTATCCACCAACGAAACCAGATTCGCATGATTGGCTCCGATTTTCACAATCACCGGAATAGATACCAGGCTCTTCACGCTTCTCACAATCTCGATGTGTGCTTTTTCCACATCCACCGCATCACGGGAAGTATTCAGGATGGAGATATTCAACTCCAGGGCATCGGCACCAGCCTGTTCGATTTGCTGCGCGTAACTGGTCCAGCTTCCGTTGCTGATGCAATGAATGCTTGCAATGACCGGAATGGTACATAGCTCTTTGGTCTCTTTAATCAGTTTGGTATATTCGTTTACCGTCCAGGTTTCGGAGTAGGAACGGATGTAATCCAGCGCTTCGGGATATTCGTTATACTGGCTGTATTGGTTCATCAGCAGGCTAATCTGCTCCTCAAACAATGACTTCAACACAACAGCTCCTGCTCCGGCTTTCTCCAGGTTAAGAATACGCTGGGGATTGTTGGTCAGCCCCGAACTGCTTACGATAATCGGTGATTTCAGCTTTAATCCTGCGAATGTGGTCTTAAGTTTATTCATATCTGTAAGAATTTTTTTCGGTTATGAAGGTTGCCTGAAGAAAAGGTGAACGGAAATATCCTGCGATGAACTGAAATGGTTGAACCCTTTCAGGGTTCGGTTACTGCCTCATTGTTTTCCACGGGTTGCACCCGTGGTTATTCAGATTCAACCACTTCGTGGTTGCGGTTACGAAATAATCCTGGAAGGATTAAACTTTAATAACCGCGGGAACAACCCGTGGATAAAAGGGCTTCATCGTCCTGCCAAACCCTGAAGGGGTTCAACTATACCTTTAATATTGTCTGCTTCCGAAGATGGTACTTCCGATACGCACCATCGTACTTCCTTCTTCGATAGCGATGCGGTAATCGTCAGACATTCCCATCGAGATTTCACTGAAAGAAACTTCATCGGCAAACCATTTCTCTTTCACTTCCCGGAAGAATTGGGTGAGATGCTGGAATTCACGACGAACCTGTGCTTCGTTATCTGTGAAGGTCGCCATGCCCATCACGCCACGCAGACGGATATTCGGCATTTGCTTCCATCTTCCCGAAGCCATAAACTCGCGGCATTCATCCAACGAAAAGCCGAACTTCGACTCCTCCTCGGCAATATGTATTTGTAACAAGCAATCAATGGTACGGTTCACCTTGCCCGCCGATTTATCGATTTCCTGCAAAAGGCGCTCACTGTCAATCGCATGAATCATGGTGACAAACGGAACGATGTATTTCACCTTGTTGGTTTGCAGGTGGCCGATAAAGTGCCACTCGATGTCAGACGGTAATTGGTTGACCTTATCGGTCAGTTCCTGCACGCGGCTTTCGCCAAAGACACGCTGGCCACATTCGTAAGCTTCACGGATGGATTGCGCCGGGTGAAATTTAGAAACCGCCACAAGTTGCACTTGTGACGGTATATTTTGGCGTACAGAATTTAGATTTTCTGAAACAGACATAGTAGAAAAATGTATCTGATGAATAACCTGTCCGGTTATCGTAAATTAATTCTCAGCCACAGCAGCAAACGGGAAGATGTCCATGATTGCCGTTTCGTTGATTTGGGCAATTGTATAGTCAGCCATCGTTCCTTTCATACCTTCTTCGAGGTTAGCCATTGCTGATTTAAAGTCGATTGCCTGAATCAACATGTAAGATGCTGTTTTTTTCTCGGCAGCGCTACGCTCGTCGATAGTAACAAACAACACTTTTGCTTTGTACCATTTGTCGCCCGTTTCGTCTTCGAAGATTTCGCTGATGTTGGCGCGGGTGATGTTTGATACGGTAAATTCACCGCTGATAAACGGAGTCATCTCTTTGATGATACGAGCTTCAGCTTCTGTAAATGATAAAGCGTCAACCAGATACGGCTCAGTTACCTTTTTAATCATGCCGTTTTCCATTGTTTTCTCGTATCTGATTTTGCATTCAAACCAATTCATGTTTTATGTCCTGTTAAGTGATTAATATAATACGTATTTTGAATTTGAGGCCAAAGATAGCAAAAACTATTTTTTCGGGATTGCATGAGCTTAGATTTTGCCCCGATAATAAAGAGGTTTTCGGCAAAATATAAAAGATTAATTCTGCAACAAAAGCTGAAGCCAATCTGTTTGTCGCATTGGGTTGCATTCTCTATCTTTGCTTTCCCGAGCATGTTACATTAATATATATGACATATGAAAAAGTTATTCGGATTACTCGTCTTGCTTTTTGTTTTTTGTTTTCACGGAACATCTCAGATACAGGATCCGGTACACTGGAGCTACAAAGTCAATGATACCGGTAAAGATACGAAGGAAATCCTGTTTACCGCTAAACTGGACAACGGTTGGCATCTTTACGGACTGGACTTGCCGGAAGGAGGACCTGTTGCAACCCAATTTACTTTTGAAAAAGTGGAAGGGGGGAAGCTGGATGGGAAAGTTCGCCCTGATTCGAAGCTCATCACGCACTTCGATAAGCAATTTGAAATGAACCTGAGCTGGTATGAGCAATCGGCAACGTTCACTCAAAAGGTAATAGTGACCAATCCGGATAAATTTTCCATTTCGGGTTATGTAAAATATATGGCCTGCAATGACCAATCCTGCCTGCCGCCGACAGATTTCAATTTTACCATTGGAAATACGAAAGCGAAAGCTGCAACACCAGAGAAAAAAACAGAACATGTTCAGGTGGTAGATACACCCAAGGTTGCAGCAATGGCATTACCGGCAAAATCTCCGTCAGATAGCGGAACGGTCGATTTATGGAAACCCGTCGTTGAACAACTCCATGCTTACGGCAATAAAGGAATCACGGAAAATACTTCTGTCTGGTTGATTTTCCTGTATGGATTTTTGGGCGGTTTGCTGGCTTTGATGACCCCGTGCGTCTGGCCGATGATCCCCATGACAGTCAGCTTTTTCCTCAAACATTCCCAAAATCGCAAAAAGGCCATTTCGGGTGCCATTACGTATGGGGTTGCCATTATTGTGATTTATCTGTCGTTAGGTCTGATTATCACCGGGCTCTTTGGTGCCAGCGCGCTGAATGACCTTTCGACTAATGCAATCTTTAACCTGCTCTTTTTTGCGTTACTGGTGGTGTTTGCCATCTCTTTCTTAGGCGCATTCGAAATTATCCTGCCTTCATCCTGGACCAATAAAGTGGATAGCGAAGTGGATAAAACCACCGGTCTGCTCAGCATATTCTTCATGGCGTTTACCCTGTCGCTGGTTTCATTTTCCTGCACCGGTCCGATTATCGGAACGTTGTTGGTACAGGCGGCAACGATGGGCAATTACTTTGGCCCGGCAGTCGGCATGTTTGGTTTTGCCCTGGCGTTAGCGATACCGTTTGCACTTTTTGCCCTCTTTCCCTCCTGGTTGCAGCGCATGCCTAAATCGGGTGGTTGGTTGAATACGGTCAAGGTGATTCTGGGTTTTCTCGAACTGGCACTGGCCTTCAAGTTCTTTTCCGTGGCTGATTTGGCTTATGGCTGGCACTTGCTTGACCGCGAGACTTTCCTCGTTATCTGGATTGTGATATTTGCGTTGTTGGGTATCTATCTGTTGGGCAAACTAAAGTTACCACACGATAGCGAAGTTCCGCATGTTTCTGTCCCCAGACTGTTTATGGCCATTGTTTCTTTCTCGTTCGCCGTTTATATGATTCCCGGTTTGTGGGGAGCTCCGTTGAAGAGTATCAGCGCTTTTGCGCCGCCGCTTTCTACCCAGGATTTTAATCTTTACAAGAATGAAGTTCATGCTAAATTCGATGATTACGAAGCCGGCATGACTTATGCAAAAGCCAATAATAAACCGGTTATGATTGACTTTTCCGGTTTCGGATGTGTCAATTGCCGAAAGATGGAAGCGGCCGTGTGGATTGACCCGAAAGTCAAACAGATTCTTGAAAATGATTACGTGCTGATTACGCTGTTTGTGGATGATAAGCGCCCATTACCGGAGCCAATTACAGTTAATGAAAATGGTACAGAGCGTAAACTCAGAACCATCGGTGATAAATGGAGCTATCTGCAACGTGTACGCTTTGAAGCTAATGCGCAACCCTTCTATGTCCTGTTGAATGGTAAAGGAGAACCCATCGGACCCTCTTATGCCTACGATGAAGATGTGAACCGGTTTGTCCTTTTCCTTGAAAACGGATTGGCTGAATTCAGGAAGAAATCAAAATAAGACTATCAATAATTATCTCATTTTCAAATCCTCAAATTCTCAAATTAAAAAATGCATACCCGTCAGGAACAAATGGAGGCCTTTGGGCGACTCCTTGATATACTGGATGAGCTGCGCGAAAAGTGTCCCTGGGACAAAAAGCAGACCAATGAAAGTCTTCGCTGCAACACCATCGAAGAGGTTTACGAACTTTGCGATGCAATCATCTCCGAAGAAGACACCCTTATTAAAAAGGAGTTGGGCGATGTGCTGCTTCATGTGGCCTTTTACGCTAAAATCGGTTCGGAAAAAGGAGTTTATGATATCAAAGACGTTTGTGATGCGCTGTGTGATAAACTGATATTCCGTCACCCGCATGTCTTTGGTGAGGCTGAAGCCAATACGGCAGGACAAGTGGAACACCAATGGGAGCTTATCAAGCTAAAAGAGAAAGGCGGTAATAAAACCGTACTGGAAGGTGTGCCTTCCGGACTTCCTGCTTTGATAAAAGCGCACCGCATACAGGATAAAGCCCGCAATGTCGGTTTTGACTGGTCGGAACGGGAACAGGTATGGGATAAGGTGCAGGAAGAATTCACCGAACTGAAGACTGAAATCAATGAACTGGATCACGATAAGATGGAAGCCGAATTTGGTGACCTTTTCTTTAGCCTGATTAATGCGGCACGCTTGTATAAGATTAATCCGGAAAATGCGCTGGAACGAACCAATCAGAAGTTTATCCGCCGTTTCAACTACCTGGAACAGCAGACATTGCTGAAAGGTCGTTCACTGAAAGATATGACACTGGGGGAAATGGATGAAATCTGGAATGAAGCCAAGAAAATGGGCTTATAATCAAATGAAATACTGAAAATATGTTTCGCAATATCCTATTCAGGCTTTTCTGAGTTAAATAATATGATTTCAGAGAAAAAACATGTCGGGATTGTATGCTTTAAAACATAAAATACGCTATATTTGCAATGTGTTTTTCATGGTATTAGATTTTAAGGTTAATAAAGGGTTGAGGTTGTCGTGATGACAACCTTTTCTTGTTTTATACCGTCACTGTCTTGTATTACTCTTCAATGTTTCAATCTCCGGTTTTTTCTAACCCGTAAACATCCTTCATTCCATATTCATTAACTGTTTTGGTTGTTAATACGTCGGCTTTGATTAAGTTAATGGCTGATTTGTGTTAACATAGTGTCAAGTCGCACTAAATGATGTTTAGTCTGTTTGAAGACAGTCTTCAACCCCTTATCTTTGTACTATGTTTTTCATGGTATTAGATTTAAGGTTAACAAAAAGGTTGAGGTTGTCGTGATGACAACCTTTTCTCGTTTTATACGGTTCCTGCTTTTGAATAACTCTTCAACGTTTCAATATCTGGTATTTACTACTCATTCAACTTCACTCATTCCATATTCCTTAACTGTTTTGGTTGTTAATGTGTCGGCTTTGATTAAGTTAATGGTTGATTTGTGTTAACACAGTGTCAAATGGCACTAAATGATGTTTAGTCACTTTGATGACAGTCTTCAACCCCTTATCTTTGTACTATGTTTTTCATGGTATTAGATTTAAGGTTAACAAAAAGGTTGAGGTTGTCGTGATGACAACCTTTTCTCGTTTTAAACGGTTCCTGTTTTTGAAAAACTCTACAAGGTTTCAATATCTGGTATTTACTACTCATTCAACTTTACTCATTCCATATTCCTTAACTGTTTTGGTTGTTAATGTGTCGGCTTTGATTAAGTTAACGGCTGATTTGTGTTAACATAATGTCAAATGGCACTAAATGATGTTTAGTCTGTTTGAAGACAGTCTACAACCCCTTATCTTTGCACTATGTTTTTCATGGTATTAGATTTAAGGTTAACAAAAAGGTTGAGGTTGTCGTGATGACAACCTTTTCTCGTTTTATACGGTTCCTATTTCTTTCTTTACACACAGCGCTTTTCTCATTATCTATTTAGCAAAAAGATTCTCTTACTCCGTATTATTGTTTATATTTGTTTTCTATAAGTCAAACAAGGATATATTATGGAGAAACGCATACCACTCAAAGTATATGGAATCACCATCAGCCAGGTCGAGACCGGTGCTTATGCTTTAATTCTCGGCGAAATAGATGGTCCCCGCAAAATACCCATCATTGTCGGTACCCCCGAAGCCCAGTCTATTGTTATTCAACTGGAACATATTACACCACGCCGTCCTTTGACGCATGATCTTTTCCAGACCTTTAGCCAGGCATTCGGAATTCGTCTGCTGGAAGTCTATATCTATAAGATGGTAGCCGGTGTGTTTTATGCGGAAATGCTTTTTGACAATGGAGAACGTCAGGTTAAGATAGATTCCAGAACATCGGATGCTATTGCCGTCGCTTTGCGTGTGGGATGTCCGATATATACCACTGAACTGATTTTGCAGGAAGCCGGAGTCATCATCGAAGGACGGGAAGATAGCAATGAGCCTACCGAAGAGGAAGAAGATGAAACAACAGCGATTCAACAGTTTCAGAGCCTGAGCACGGATGAACTGAATAAAAGACTTCAGGAAGCCATTGATGATGAAAATTACGAATATGCTTCCAAAATCAGGGATGAGCTAAAAAAACGAGGCGAAAACATTTAATCTTCTTATGCTTAACAGACCGAATTAATTATGCATGTTTTCTATACACCGGACATAAAGACCGCTCTGGAAATGCCGGAAGATGAATCGCTGCACTGCGCAAAAGTGCTGCGTTTGCCCGAAGGGGAGGAGGTGGTATTGACCGATGGCAAAGGTTCTCTCTTCAGGGCCAGGATAGTGAGGGCGCATCCCAAGCGTTGTGCTGTTGAAATCCTGGAAGAAATTCCTGCATCTCATCACCGCGATTTTTCCGTACATATAGCTGTTGCTCCAACCAAAAATATTGATCGTACAGAGTGGTTTGCCGAAAAGGCAACCGAGATTGGGCTTGATGCATTGACCTTGCTTCGCTGTCGTTACTCCGAACGTAAAGAGGTGAAGAATGATCGTATTCAGAAGATTCTCGTTTCAGCCATGAAACAATCGTTGAAAGCCACACTTCCGGTATTGGATGGACTTGTTTCCTTTTCTGATTTTGTGAAAATGCCTTTTGATGGACAGAAGTTTATCGCTCATTGCTACGATGATTCGGATAAAAAATCATTGACCTCACAATATAAGAAAGGGGAGAATGTATTAATCCTGATCGGACCGGAAGGCGATTTTAGTGAAGAGGAGGTTGCATTGGCCAAACAGAACGGATTTCTGCCGGTTTCGCTTAGTTCCAGTCGCCTACGAACTGAAACCGCAGCGCTTGTAGCTTGCCATACCATCCATATTTTAAATGATTAAAGAGTCATTGTTATTCATCAATGATCAGCTCAAGAATTCTAATTGAACGCACATTGTGCTATTGTTATCTGTAAATATTCCGCATTATGGCAGAAATAAAGCTATTTTATCATGATGAAGGCCGCATAAAAATAAGCCGGAATATGGGGATCCTGAAAAAAATACCCATGTCGCAATTTGTATGGATTGACCTGAATGATGTAACGGAGGCCGTTGAGGAAGAACTGGAGGATTTTCTCAAAATATATATCCAGGAAGAGGAAGAGATCGAAGAGATTGAGATCAGTTCGCGCTATATTGAGACTCCGGATACATTGGTGGCTAACTCCAATTTCCTGCTGGAAAACTTTGAAAAGGAGCCGGTCTCATTTATCCTGAAAAATAACATTCTGGTTTCTGTGCGTAGTTGTGAATTGCGCTCCTTTAATGAGACTGTGAAGCGTATTTTTGCCAATCCGGTAAACTATCCGACCGGATATCATATATTCGTTGCCTTATTGGAAACCCGGGTGGAGCGGGATGCTGACATTATCGAAGAGCTGACAGGTGAAATTTCTATATTAAGCAAGTCTATCAACGATGTTGATGAAGATATCCTGATGCAGATAAAAAATATGCTGGATAAGACTATGTCTATTCGGGAAAATATCATTGACAAACAGCGTGTAGTATCCAATATGCTGAAGAGTGCGCTCTTTCCAAATGAACTAAAGCCCAGGCTTTCGATTGTAATTAAGGATATTAACTCCTTGATCGAGCATACCAAGTTCGGTTTTGAGCGACTGGATTATATGCAGGATACTTTTCTCGGTTTGGTGAATATCCAACAGAATAAAATTATCAAGATCTTCACCGTCGTGTCGGTGATTTTTATGCCGCCAACATTGATTGCCAGTATTTACGGCATGAACTTTAAACACATGCCTGAGTTGGAACAAGCCTGGGGATACCCGTTTTCTATCGTTTTGATGATAACGGCGTGTATTTTGATCCTGATTTATTTCAGGAAGAAGAAGTGGTTATAGAGAAAGCATATATTGTGTTGCGGGGTAATCTTGAATCGTTCAAAATAACCCCGCAATTTTTGTTAAATCGAATGTGGCTTTTTATTTTGAAAGATTCTAATGATATAGATTTGTAGAGGAAACAATAGTGTAATAATTTCATGTTATGACAAACACCACAAAAAACTATTTGATTGAACGGGGAATTAAACCGTCACTTCAGCGTATTGCCATTATGGATTATTTGTTGAAAAACCGTACGCACCCTTCTGCCGATGAAATTTATCAGGCGTTATGTGAGTCTATCCCGACTTTATCTAAAACGACGGTTTACAATACCTTGAAATTATTTGCACAGCAGGGAGCAGCTTTGAGTCTCGAAATTGATGAAAAAAATATTCGTTATGACGGGGATACTTCGATCCATGCTCATTTCAGATGCAAAAGTTGTGGTGAAATCATTGATTTACCTGTTGACCAGGTGAATATGGTAGACCCTAAACATCTGGAGGGATTTGTTATTACGGAAATAAGTGCTTTTTATAAAGGCTTATGCGATAAATGTAATCATGAGGGAAGCCTCATGCAAAATAAATCTATTAACTAATTAACCGTTAACACGCAACGACAATGAAAAAATTTATTTGTACAGTTTGTGGATATATCCACACTGGTGATACTGCGCCTGAGCAGTGTCCGCTTTGTAAAGCAAAATCGAGCAAATTCGTAGAGCAGGTTGAAACAGAAGGCGCTTTGACATGGGCTGACGAACACAGAATCGGTGTTGCTAAAGGTGTGGACGAAGAGGTGTTGGCTGGATTGAAAGCACACTTTGCCGGAGAATGTACTGAAGTGGGAATGTATTTGGCTATGAGCCGTCAGGCAGACCGTGAAGGTTATCCTGAGGTAGCTGAAGCATACAAAAGAATTGCTTTTGAAGAAGCTGAGCACGCTGCAAAATTTGCAGAATTATTGGGTGAAGTGGTATGGGATACCAAAACTAACCTGAAAGCTCGTATTGATGCAGAATCAGGTGCATGTGCCGATAAAAAACGCATTGCTACCCGTGCAAAAGAATTGGGTCTGGATGCTATCCACGACACTGTTCATGAAATGTGTAAAGATGAAGCCCGTCACGGACAGGTATTTGAAGGTCTTTACAACCGCTTATTCAAAAAATAATTATTGTGGGATATACCACAAAGAAAGCCGCTTCGGAAATTGCTCCGGAGCGGCTTTTGTCTTTTATGTATCTCATCATAAAGTGCAGTTGTTGAAGGGTGATATTCTTAGTCCTTTTAGGTGCTTAAAGTGTGTAGATAGAGCTTAATGAAAAACAGAGCCCCAAAAGTCAAATTAATAACTTTCAGGGCTCTCATTGAAAGATTAAACAGGTATTACTGTTTGATAAAATGCCTGATGCCAAAGAAGGCATCTGAAACAATTCTTATTGTATATACTCCCGGTGAAAGGGCGCTTACATCAATGTCTTGAGAACTGTTTGTTTGAATATTCATCAGTCGTACACCTCCGATAGAATATATTTCAATCCGGGACTCAGTGTTATGTGGTAAAATGACATTCAGCCTTGAGCTTGTGGGGTTAGGATAGAGATTAATATCCAAGTTCTTCACGTTGTTAACCCCTGTAGATGCCGATACCCGGATAGTACCGTCAATCGCTACAGTACTCAAATCCCAGTTCAATCCTATACCGGGAATTGCCGGATTAATGCCCGAAAATGTTCCGCTGTATGAACCTGCATTTATAACTTTAAATGCATCTCCTGCGGCAAAGGCTCCATTCAGCAATTGCAGGTTGATCGTTCCGGCTAATTTTACCGCTCCGGTAACTCTAATCGAATCCTGTGTGTAAGATGTCCGATTGATTTTAATGGTTGTCGAACTACCCGAATTAAGAATAAGTGCACCACCCATCCTTAATGTTCCGATGGATGCAGTACCCGGGGCAATCGTTCCTCCTGAAGCGACTGTAACTGTCCCGTTCACCTTACCAGTTCCTCCCAATGTGCCGCTGTTATTAACAATTACAGGACCACTAATGTATCCGGGTGAGAGCAACATTATCTTACCCCCGTTGATGGAGGTTGCACTGGCATAACTCACAGTATCGGTAAGTGTCCAGGTTCCGGTACCTGCTTTTGTCACCGAGTTTCCTTTAATTTTTCCGGCAAATGTTGCGTCAGTATTTTTGGCTCCGATTGTCCAGTTTGCTCCGCTCAGGGTAGAACCAGCTACTCCAGATACTTCACCTACAGCAACGGTTGTGCCCGTTGTAGTGTGATAGGCATTTATTTTTGCCCCCAGATTAAGTGCTGCATTGGCATACCCGTTGGTGTTGTTGATTCTGAAATCGCCTCCGGCAGAGCTGGCTGTTACATTGATAGTACCCATAAATGCCGACCAGTTGCCTTTTAATTCCGTACGAACTGCTGCAGCACCACTCATCGAAGGCAAATACCAGTTTAGTGTTCCACCTCCGGTAAGTGTACCGAACATGGTACTTCGCGAGTCTGTGTTGATGGTTCCTGTACATCCTGCCGGAATAATATAATTCCAGTAGATGTTTGTGTATGAAGAAGAGGTATTAGACATTGTCAATGTACCACCTTCGAGGCTGAGAGTACCGGCAGCACTGTTTACATTATCATTTCCGAAGTTAATAGCCCCTTCTTTGATGACGGTATTTCCTGTATATGTATTAACCCCATTGTATATTAATTTTCCGGCACCTGTTTTTACCAGTTTTCCGGTCCCTACAACGGGGCTATTCAGTACGATAGAGCCGGCAGAGTTAGCGGTTTCTATTGTATCTGTCCCGGTGATGGTCATTCCTCTGTCTGTTGATTGCTGAGTAGAACCGGCATAGCGCAAGCGCGAATCAGTAAGCTGGAGATACAAAGGGTCGGTAGTTGCCGCAGCTCCGATAGAGCTGTTTAGTCCAATATTAGCCAAAGTACTTACTTCCAGAGCGCCTCCGTTTATTATTGTTTTTCCGGTGTAGGCATTGGATGTGGACAATGTTAGTTTGCCTTTTCCTGTTTTCGTGATTCCTCCGTTACCGATGATAGAGCCTGTACCGCTGAAAGTATAATTATTCTCAGAGGCATCGACTTCCATTTTACCTATATTCAGAGTCCCGGTAAGTACTACATTTGGATTCGCTTTTCCGGTAGCATTAAAGAACACAGAGTCTCCGGTTGCAAATAGGGCAGGAGAGCCGTTGATTAACCAGCTTTGTGTGGTGAGCAAGTCCCATGTAGGGTTGGAGCCTGACCAAACAATATTACCCGGATCGCGAGAAGCCTCTATTTTGATAACAATAGTATTACCTGTATTAATCACAGAATATTTATTGTCGTTAATACCGGTTACGATAATATTTGAAAGCGTTCCGGTAAATGCACCTGTGAAAGTCATAATGGTGTAGTTGCCAACAGAAAGCTTACCATTTAGCTGGTTAACCTTGACATTCAGAGTCCCGGACAGTACAACGTCTCCATTTACTTTAATCGAATCACTTGCACGTGTTTGTCCGGTAGCGTCATCTGACATATCGAGCTGATAGATAGCTTCTGTTGGGATAGTCAGGTTTTTGGCAAATTTCAAAGTTCCGGCAACATTGTTTTTCGCAGGAGAAAGAATGGCGCCGGTTTCCATCGTTACTGTTTGTGAGAGCGTTCCGATACCACCCAATATCGCCTGACGGTTTACCCAGACAGGGCTTTGTGTGAGCACCCCATTCACAATTAGTGAACCCTGGTCTACGGTTGTAGTACCGGTGTAGCTATTTGTATTTGACAAAATCAGAGCCCCGTATCCGGTCTTTAAGAGGCTTGCATTTCCGGCAATAGCACCGGTGCCTGTGAAGGTATAATCTACCGGAGAACTTACCCATACCTGACTGGGTTGAACCTCACCTGACAGATTAACTGTATTGTTTGTTTTTCCAGAAATATCAAAAAGCACAGTGTCTCCCTGATTGAAAGTTTTCAGAGTAGTATTGTTGAGCCAATTGGAAGTTGTATTAACGTCCCAGGCATTTCCGTTTGCTCCGCCTTTCCATTGTGTATTACTCGAAAGGACGGGAGGCATCGGAGGTCTGGTCATTCCACCTCCCAGATAGTAATCGACTTCGGTAGAGGTCATATATCCTTTAATATTTGCGCACGAGCGATATTCGGGGTTTTGCATCAGACAATAGATACGAGTGCTGGCTGGTGTCCAGGTCGAGAAAATGCGCATTTCGGTACTGTCGCTATTCATACAGAATATTTCTTCCCGCCAGTCACCCAATACATCGGAATATAATGCCGGTCTTCCGCCATAAGGTATTTTATTAGAATATGCTCCTCCTTCGGAGTAAAGGCTTAAAAGTCTTCCGGCGCTGTTGGTTGACGGGTTCCATTTATTGATAATGGGGTTGTAGCCATTTCCGTCTGCAGCGCTTAATATTTCCCGTTGCAGGTCACCGTCCCACCACATGGTGAGAGCTGGAGCCGGATAGGATGTTGCACCCGGTACTGCATCCCCTTTGCAGTTGAGCAAGGTAGAGTGGGCATATGACCAAAGTTCGCATCCTTTGACATTCGGGTCAATATCAGCAGCGTCACCCCTTCCTACATCGTATGATGGCACAGCAGACCAGGTTTTGATACGTTCGCCGTTTTTCGCATCGTAATATACCGCTAACGTTGATGCCGCTTGCTGAATAGCATAACATTCCAGACCGGGACGGTCGGGGTCCAGGTCACTGATAACAAAGCGGTCTCCGTGGCCAATATCATTTTTAGCAAAATATAATGGAGTACCATTGTCGTCCATGGCATTTACACCCCATGAAATTTCATCTTTGCCATCGCCATCAAGGTCTGCTACACGGATATTGTGGAAATCTGCCCAATGGTATCCTGTCGGAATTCCAGCGTTGGTTGCAGTACCATTCAGGCAGCTTGCGTGGAACTGTTTCCATGTTTGTCCGGCAGGTTTAGCCGTGTTGGTGCGTGCTGACCAGGTCCAACGGGAGTTAATGTTAGTCCCGTCAAAATCGTACGCCTCAATATCCATAATGCCTCCGTCCCCGCGGGAGGTTACAATGCTTGGATTGACACCATCAAGGTAAGCCACGCCGATAAAGTTCATATTCATACGGTGTCCGTAGCCATCTCCCCAGAGTGATGTCCAGGTTGATTTAGCTCCGCGGTCAATCCACTCCCTGCGAGCCAGTTCTTTACCGGTTATTCCATCCACCATAGAGAGGTATTCGGGGCAATTGTCACCGAGCAGCATATAGCCCATGTCAGAAGTAGGAGGAAGAGTGCGGTAATCGTCAACACCATCTTTGTTACCTCCATTTGTATCGGTAATTGAATTGCCATCGGCAAAGACGGTCAGTTCGCCTGAGCGCGTAAAGACTTCTGCTTTTCCATCACCGTTGAAGTCATAAACAACTACAAACGGGTTATGGGTGCCGGCGCCCTGCTCCATGTTACGTCCCAGGTCTATTCTCCACATGAATGCGCCATCGTGGGTGTAAGCTTCAAGAAGAACATTGTTAGCAGGATCACGGGGTTGGCGCTTTACTACATAATCATACTCACCGTCGCCATCGAGGTCTCCCGGGTAAACGTGCTGAACGGAAGTCGAATAAGTCGTTGGCTTAAGTGTAATTGCCTGATAACGCTTAGCTGTGGCATTTCCCTGTATTGTGAATGGTTTACTTGCCGTTGTTTCTACTCCGTTTAATACAGGTTTTACAAAATACGAGTTTGTTGCAGAAGTACTGGCCGAATTATCGGTATAATCTGTAGTGGCAGTAATCGGAGTGGAGTTTAGTTTTATAACCTCAGCTCCGTTTATTGAGCGATAGACGTTGAATCCAATGTTTAGAGGATCGGTGGCTAATAAGCGCCAACTCACATAGACGGAACCACCTCCGTTATTGACTGCCACCACTCCGCGGCCAAGCTTTTCCATTTTACGCTGTGCGCTAAGTGGCCCTGCCCATCCGCAAATAAGCAGTAGGATTAAAAAACAGGTAGATAGTTTTTGTTTCATAGAGTAAGTGTTTAAGGTTGAATAATATGATATTGTACTAGTATATCAGAGGTAGGGATGTTCAGCTTTGACCAGGCTTTCGTATGGACTACTCTTTAAGAATAGAATCAGGGGCATTCGTTAAAATAACTCCAGTCCGGGAAGCTGAATAATTGTTTGTTTTTCATCGTGGTATGGTGTACCAGATAGGGCAATTGTTGACCCTCTGTTTGTTCCGTTAAAATTGGTGTTACAAAATAAGAGAGAATACAAGCCTTCGAAAATAGAGTCCAATACTTTGTACTGGAAAAATGTGCAAGAGGGGAAATTCCCAAATGAATCTATTTTCAGGATAAGATTTCCGTTTTGTATTTGGAGAAAAAAGCAAAAAAAAAGCCCGGTCATTGTGTTTGACCGGGCTTTGTCTATGACTTAAAATGGATTATTCTTTAATCAACTTAATCGCTTTAGAGCTTGCTTTATCTGAAACGACTTTCAGCAGGTAAACGCCGGTTGGCTGGCTGGTCAGATCGACTTCAAAAGTGCCCCCCGTAATTTCATTTACGCAGGATTGGTAAATGATGCGTCCCTGAAGGTTTGCAACAATCGCACTTAGGTTAGATGCTGACTGGTCTGTATAAATCCGGAAGATACCGTTTGTCGGGTTTTGAACAACTCCGGTTTTAATCACTGTAGTCTCAATACCCATGCCTTGTGATACCTTGAGTTTACCGGTAGTGTACAGTTCGGATGTATCCCAGATAAGACCGTCAGGTAAAGTCGGCAGATTCAGGGTGGTGAAAGTGCCAGTAATGGTTGTAGCGCTGATCAGTTGATAAGCTGCTCCTGCGATAGGAGTGCCGGTTGTGAAGCTAATGTTAAGTGTTCCGTTGCAGGTGAATGTGCCGGCTACTTTCATGTTATCACAACTGGTGGAAGTACCACCGGCCATCTGCATGTTCAATGCCGCAGTTCCGGTCATGGTGACGTTGCTTCCAAAAGTCATTGTTCCGATTGCAGTGCTACCCGGATTGGTTGTAGAATTACTACCCAGAGTGGCTGCTCCAGAAACTGTACCGCTACCGTTTAATGTACCATTGTTGGTAAGTGTTGAGGCAAAAGTATTGTTATTAATCACAATACCATCAGTACCGATTACAACTCCACCACTAACAGTTCCGCTATTGATTAGTTTACCACCGGAAGAGACAGATACCGTGCCGGTACCCAGACTGCCGGTAAGGCTTAAGATACCACCGCTGATTGTTGTCAAACCTGTGTATGTGTTGGCTCCTGATACTACCCAAAGTCCGGTTCCGACTTTGCTTACAGTTGCTGCGCCAGAGATTACTCCGGAGAAAGTACCACTGGCGTTGGATGAACCAACCTGAAGGCCTGAGTTATAGAATGTTCCAGTACCTGTTAGCATTCCCACTTTAATTGTTGAGGTTCCACCATTGTCAGTTGAGCCTGATTTGTAACTCATAATTACACCAGAACCTATATTAACTGTTGCATTTGGAACTCCATTTATATTATTTACAGTAAAACGGTTTTCTGCACTTGAGTTTGCTGAGTTTGCTGTAATGTTAATGGTACCTGTAAATGCAGACCAATTTCCATTGATAAAGGCACGGATATAATCACAACTCCAGTTCAGTGTTCCTGCTCCGGTTAAAGCACCATTGTATTCACATCGTGCACCAGCAATTACAGTTCCGGAACTTCCGGCCGGAACATTTATTTCGTGGCTGCTGGTCAGGTAAGCACCTATGTCATTTAATGTTTCCAGTGTACCACCCATTAAGGTAACCTTTTTTCCTCCACCATAAGGGACTGCTGTTGATGTGTTTAGACGGAGTGTACCTCCCTTGATAACAGTTTCATTCAGGGTGGTATTATTGTACCCGATGTACAATGTGCTGCTTCCGTATTTAGTCAACTTCGTACCCTGAATAGCGCCATTCCAGTAGAGGGCTGAGGTAACGTTCATTAACCCTCCGGCAGTTCCCGAAAGTGTCAGTCCTCGCGTGGTAATTTCGTTAGCAGTCGTTACCTGAAGGTTAGCACTGTCTTTAAGGATAAAATATGCAGGGTTAGCCGTGTTGGCGCCGATACCACCGACATTGGTAGCCGAAGGGGCGTATTTCAGAATCAGACTTCCCTGGTCAACGGTTACTTTACCGGTAAAGGTATTTCGGTTGTTGATGGTCAGTGCACCTGAATTGGTTTTGTACAGTTCCATCGGTCCGGTTAATGCACCTGTTCCATTTATGATATAATCCAGACTACTGTTGAATTGAACGTAGGCGGGTTTAATGCTATCTGTGACGTTCACGATACGTCTGATTGCTGTGTCGTCAAAGTAAACGCTATCGTTGGTTACGAAGATATCGTCGTAACCATCCTGGCTAAAGTTGGTAGTTTTAGCCAAATCCCAGTTATTATCAGTCTTACCGGTCCAGTTTACAGTACTGGCACTGCGAACACCTTTTACCACAAGATAAAGACTTTGTGTGGCAGCATCGTAATTTAATTCAGTCGCAACTCCGCTTGCGCCCTCCATTTTTACAGATGAAAGCGTACCTGAGATCGCATTTACTTTTGCAATCAGGTATTTTCCTTCTGTTAATTTTCCGGAGATAGGGTTGAGGGCTACAATTGCACCTGAGCCCAATTGCAATGTACCGTTCAGTTTGAGGTAGTCATTTTTTAATGCAGTGGAGCCGGTTGCTGTTCCGGTCAGGATAGTCGGGTTATCTGACAGGTCGAAGACAAGTCTTGCACCGGTTACCAGGTTGAGTGAGCCATTTACGGTCATTGTATCGGCAACCGCCTTTCCACCAACATAGATTCCGGCATTGTATTCTGTAGAAATACCATTTCCTGTAGTACCTGTACCACCGTAGTTGGCATGACGACGAATGATAACGGGTGAAGCGGAAAGAGTTCCATTCATCCATAAATCACCTTCCCATATTTCAGTATTTCCGGTGAAGCTATGGTTTCCGCAGAGAGTCAGACTACATTCACCCATTTTGGATAAATACATGGCTCCGGTTAGTGCACCAGCACCGCTGATTGTATAATTGCTGGTTCCCGAAACCGTCAATCCTTCAGGACTGATATTTGACGGAATCGTTACAGTTGTGTTAGTAGCGTGAGTGTCGAACAAAACGCTTTTTCCATCAGTGTAAGAAATAGCAGAGCTGTTTCCTGCTATCAATCCTACAGCGTCGTCACCATCGTTCCAGTTGGCCGATGAAGTGTCCCAGTTGGACGAGGCTCCGGTCCAAACCAGTTTGCCGTTAGTCGCTTTCGGGGGGATAGGAGTAGGGAAATCACTGCCAAGATAAAAACTTGGATGAGGAGGCTGGTTATATCCACACATTTGCCAACAGATTGCCTGTCGGTACTGGTGGTCAGCCATCAGAGAATAAATCCGGTTGGAAGTAGGGATTGGTGTGGTATAAATACGTAATGCCATACTATCTGTTCTCCACCACATCTCTTCTTCGCGCCAATCCCCAAAGAGGTCAGCCTGTAAGCATGGAGTAGCCTTGGTATAGTTACACGAGTAAGCATCAGCAGTCAACAGAGGCGTTATATTTCCATAACCGTTGAACTTCGTAATTTGGCCATAACCGACTCCGGTTGAAGTCGAAAACCCGGTGTGGTCACAGATTTCCTGCAACAGGTCACCGTCCCAATATACAGGAAAGTTTTCGGCCAGACCGAAATGGGTAATTTCGTTTCTGTCAGTAGCAGAAAGACCTACACCTCCGCCCCATAGTTCTGCACCTTTGTAAGCGTCTGAAATATTGGCAGCACAACAACGGCCAACATCACTTGGTGCAACTTTGCGGTATAGTATTTGTCCTGTTTTACCGTCACGGAGGTTTGTGCCGGGGTTATCCTCATTACAGGCAAATACTTCGATACCTTTGCGATAAGGATCGAAGTCACCTACGTGTTGCGCATCACCATGTCCCAAAGCCGTAGAGTAAAGCGGTGTTCCGTTGTGGTCGATACACATGGAGCCGTAGTTGATTTCATCACAGCCGTCACCATCGGTATCGGCAACTACATAGTTGTGGTAGCCCTGTCCGTAGTAGATGCCGCTGTTTCCGCTTGACCAGGTACCGTTGGTTCCCCAGCTTGTGCGCACAACAATTTTTTTATTTACGATATCATAGGCACGCATCTCAGTTTTGGTATAGATACCGCGTGCGATAAAGAGGCTTGGGTGTTTTCCGTCAAAATAGGGAGCACCGAAGAAGAATTTATTAGCACGGTGGCCATAGCTATCCCCCCAATCGCTGGAGTTACCACGAGGGATAAAGTTTACACGATCCAGTTCCTTACCAGTCATCCCATCGATCAGAGAAAGAAATTCCGGTCCGGCATTCATATATTGCATATTGGCCGACTGAACGACCGAGTATCTGTAATTAGTCTTGCCATCCCCATCAGTATCTCCAATTTTTGTGCCATCTCCGAAGATCGTACCTTCGGAGGTGCGCATAAATACTTCGGCCTTTCCATCACCATCGAAATCGTAGGCGGCAATGTTAATTTCAACTCCGGAAGAAGAAAGAATATTCGGGCCTACATTGATTTCCCAAAGAAATGTACCATCCAGTTTGTATGCTTCAAAATAGGAATAAGCAGAATCGTTTGCAACCGAAAAATCTAAGTTCATTCTTTTTACGATGATCTCATATTCACCATCCCCATCAAGGTCAGCAGCAGTGGCATCATTCAAAGTATATCCATGTTTTACCGCATGCATCGGAATATCGATGTAGCCTTTTGTATTGACTGTCACCTGAGTACATTGTGTTGATTCAACACCGCTTTTCACTCTGGAAACAGAGTATTTTGAAGAAACGGTTCCGGAAGGATCCAGGTAGTTCGACGCTTCGGTAGTCTTGGTTGTGTAAATAAGGTTTCCGTCACGGTACACTTTGTAGTAGGTGTTGTACCATTCGTCTGCATTAATACGCCAGTTCACATAAATCCCGTTCGAGATTTTCTGGGCCATCAGTCCGCGGCCCAATTTTTCCATGGGGCGTTGGGCCAACAATCCGCCGGCGAACAGAACGCTAAGCAGAAGCCAGCATAGTCGCAGGGAGAAGTAGTTTTTTTTCATAATAAAGAGTTAGGTTCCCGATGCAAAAAATAAGATTTTTACACTGGGGATTTTGGGGTTAGAGATGATTGTATGCGTGCAAATTAACTGTTTATTTGCCTCTTGTAGAATGGTGGTCAATACAATCAACTGGAAAAATGTACAGGGTGTATATGTCAGGTGGACGGGTGTGTACAATCTATTCAAATAGGAGGATAAAGGAGTATTCAGATTCACATCTGACATTGCCTCAGATTACTGTCTGATGATGTCTCAGATTCTAATCTGATGATTCCTCAGATTCTAATCTGAGCCTGTCAGAGATTTCCGTCTGATGTTATATCAGTCTTTTTTGAGAATGAGACCGGGAAAACAATTTACCTACAATTCTTTGGCTTTTTTCTCCCGTAAAAGTTTTAATGTGTTTTCTTCTTCCGAATGATAATCAAAGTCAGCTTTCGACACACCAATGCGTTGCGATGTATAGATGCCGGAATGTCCGCTGAAATAGTAAGCCACGAAACAGGCCACGGCATAGTAGAGGATGTGTTCGCCGCCAAAAAGTTCCACCCCCATCAGGGTACAGGCAAGGGGGGTATTGGTGGCTCCGGCAAAGACAGCAATAAAGCCCAGTCCGGCAAAAAGGTCAACCGGATTGCCGGTCATCATGGCAATAGTATTGCCCAATGTGGCACCGATAAAGAAGAGGGGAGTCACCTCTCCACCTTTGAATCCGGTGCTCAGGGTAATGGCGGTAAAGAGTATTTTCCAAAACCAGCTAAAGGTATCCACACCACCCGGTTTGAATGCGTTAACGATACATGTGCCAATGCCATTTTGCGTATTGACTCCAAGGCCCAGATAATCGGTTGTGCCCACCAGCCATGTCAGGCCGATAATGACAATACCTCCGATGAACGGAATGGCATATTTCCATTTGATGTATTTATGACAAAGGCTCTTGATGGAGTGGGAGAGTTCGGAAAAAAGAAAACTGGTTAGTCCAAATAGCATGCCGGCTAATGCCACCCAAATGAGGATGACACAGTTTATGCGAAAGTAGAGGAAGCCGTCGCTGATGTGGTCGTGAAAATTAATAGCGTAATGTGTGTGGTGAATGCCATAAGCCGTACAGACAATATCAGCCAATACAGCGGCCATCAGGCAAGGCATCAGTGCATCGTATTTAATTCGGCCGATAGCCAGTACTTCCAGGGCAAATACCGTTCCGGCAATTGGGGTGCCGAATACCGCTCCAAAACCGGCTGCGATTCCCGTCATCAGCAAAATGCGGAAGTCATCGCGGTTCAGTTTCATCTTTTTGGCAAAATAATGAGCCACGCTACCGCCTATTTGCACGGCTGTACCCTCTCGTCCGGCAGAACCGCCGAAAAGGTGTGTTACCACAGTTGTAATGATAATAAACGGAGACATCCTAAAGGGAATACCTCCCCCGGGTTTATGGATTTCATCCATGATCAGGTTGTTGCCCGCTTCAGCATTTTTTCCTTTGAAGCGGTATAATGCTACAATACCCATACCGATAAATGGAAGGAAGTAGAGCAGCCAACCGTTTTGCCAACGGGTCTGTGTAGCCACATCGAGTAGCCACAGGAATAGCGCCACCAACGAACCTACTACCAGGGCCACCGGGAGTACCAACACCAGCCATTTGATGAAGTATTTGAATATCGAAACCTGATCGAAAGATTGAACCAGTTTTTTTACCATTACTTGTTTGGATATAGCAAAGGTTTGAGTCTGGATGAGGCCTTTGCTGTATTTCAAAGTGCAAAGATAAGTCTAATAGGTCATTATTGAAACAAAATTAAATCTCTCCGGTATTATATCGGGTATTTATCGGAGCAAGAGTAGAACAGTATGCCATTGTTTTATTTTCAAACCTAAGAAGAATGACATACAAGTTGTAGCATTGGTTATATTGCTACTTTTGCAGTGAAAAACACAGAGTTTTAACCACATCGTCACAAATCGTTTTATACCAATCATTCTTATGAATACATCAATCCATCCTTTTCCGGGTTTTTCCGATACTAAAAACCATTACTGTCCCATTAAAATCTAAAAATGGTCTTTGAAGTATTTGAAATTTAGTTGGTTATAAGCATTTCGCGAGCGAACGGACTTGAATTTTTAGTTTTGCATCAGATTAATCTGATTGCATATGTATCAAGACAAATACGTTTTTGCTCAACTGGTTTCGTTTCTGAATCGAAGTAAATTCAATCGCATTGTCACCAAATTTGATGGAGACAAAT